>JBJXFS010000392.1:0-4808 GCA_046155625.1 Verrucomicrobiales bacterium
ATGCGGCGGCGGCGGCGGCGGCGGTGGCGGCCGCCGTGGAGGAAATTGATTTCTCGAATCCGGATCGCGCGGGCGGGCGGACGCTTGCGGCGCCACTGCTGGGCGATGACTCCCCGGCCGCGAACCACCTTGAGACCACGTCAGTGACGGCTGAGTCCGCGCGCACCGAAGGATACAAGCGCGTCTTGTTCATGCGGGTCGACTTTCCTGACTACACCGGAGAGCAGGCGACCATCCCGCTCTCCGAGGCGGAGACGCTGCTGCGAGACATGCGGACGTATGGCCTGTTGATGTCGTATGGGGCGCATGGGATTGCGCCGATTGGCCCAGGCGGATCCGCGGTCACTCCGATCCTGCGGATGGGGTCCAACGCCTCCACTTACAACAACGAAGGACTCTCGCTCCTCTATCCCGAGGCCAGAGCCAAGGCGATGGCTGCGGGATTCGACCTGAGCGATTACGATTACGACGGTGTCTTTACCAAGAGCCGGCCGTCGGTCAGTTATGCCGGACTGGCCTATGTCGGTGGCCGTGGATTTCACATGGCCAATGGGTATTTTTCCAAGCACGTCACGATGCACGAATACGGCCACAATCTCGGCCTGCCGCACGCGCACCGGTGGGACACGGACGACGAGTCGATCATTGGCCCGGGGACGTTGGAAGAATACGGCAATGATTACGATCCGATGGGCGACTCGTACAGCTCGATCCCCGGCGAAAAACACTATACGGGAGGCTACAAAAACTATCTCGATTGGATTCCGGACGCGGATGCCGAACTCGTCACCACGAGCGGCCTGTATCGATTGACGGCGAGCGATTTTCCCCAGGCGCGGGGTCGCCGGGCGCTGCGGTTGCGCAAGGACAACCGCGATTATTGGATTGAATTCCGGGGTGGCCTGACGGGCTCGCTCCTCTCGAACAGCGTCTTTCTGCAGTGGGGAAACAGCGATGGGCGCCAGAACTATCTGCTCGATGCGATGCCGGGTGTCAGCGGGTCGACGCTGGCCGTGGGGCGGACTTTCAGCGATCCCCGGGCCAACAATGGTGTCGGAGTGCATGTGACGCCGGTGCGCAAAGGAGGGACCTATCCGGAGTCGATGGATGTGCAGGTCACGATCGGTTCACCGGCCGGCAATCGCGCGCCGGTGGCCGTGGTGGCCGCGAACACGGCGGCGGCACCGGCGGACACGCCGATTGTGTTCACCGCCAGCGCCACCGATCCGGAGAATGATGCCTTGGCTTACGCCTGGGACTTCGGCAACGGCGCGTTCAGCACGGACAACCTGCCGCAGCAGACGAGGATCTTTGACGAAGCGGGCGAGTACCGCGTCCTCTGCACGGTGAGCGACATGCGCGGAGGGACGCATCGGGCCGGGGTGATCGTCAAGGTCGAGGCACCGAGCGTTTTCCGCATCACCGGACGGGTTCTCGACACGGCGCAGCGGCCGGTCCAGGGAATTCAGATCACGGCGGCCAATGGTTCGGAGCGGGTATTGGCCACCTCCGATGCCTCGGGTTTCTACGCGCTGACGGGACTTGAGGCGAAAGCTTGGACGCTGACGGCGCGGGAGATCGTGGCGGACACGCTGAATTTTATCCTGCCCTTTCATTCGTCCACGCTTACCGTTGGGCCGAACCGCGAAGGGGTGGACTTCGTCGCCTCCAGCGGTCCACAGGAGACGGTAACCCCGCTGGTCGCGAAACGGTCGGTATGGAAATGGTTCGCCGAAGGGACCGATCCGCCGGGCGATTGGCGCCAGCCTGGCTTCAATGATGCTAACTGGGAAGAGGGAGCCGGCGTGCTGGGCTACGGCAACGAGAATGGCCAGTCGACCACGCTGCCATTCGGACCATCGTCCTCGACCAAGTGGACTGGTTCGTTTCTCCGGCGGGTGTTCACGTTGACGAGCCCGGCACAATTTCCGACTCTGCGACTTGAGGCCATGCGCGACGACGGGTTGATTGTTTACCTCAACGGACACGAAGTTTTTCGGGACAATCTGCCGTCCGGGCCGATCACCTACGCCACTCAGGCGATCGACGCCACGGAGCCGGCGGATTATGTGGTTCGCAATATCAATGTCGCCTCCGCCTTGCCAGCCGGCTTGCTTGTCGCTGGAACGAATTACATCACGGCTTCGGTGCACCAGGCGACATCGACCAGTTCGGATCTGGCCTTCGATGTCGCGCTGAGCGGGGTAGTGCCGCTGAGTGGGGCCGGCGATGCCGTGGTCTATCTGGCGTCTCCCTTGGCTGAAGAGGTGATGGCCTCCACGGCGCCGACAATTCTGCTCCGCGCGAGCGCCCGCGTGCGAAACGGCACAGTGCAGAAAGTGGAATTCTTTGGCAATGGCGAGCGGTTGGGCGAGGTGGGAGCGGCGCCGTTCGAGTTTGAGTGGCCGACGCCCGCACCCGGTCGGCACGAGGTGCATGTGGTGGCGAGTTGGAACGCGGGAGCCGCGACCTCCTCGAAGGTTGGCTTTGTCGTGGAGCCACCGCCCGCTACGCTGGTCCCCGCCGACGCCAACTGGCGCTATCGTGCCGTCGCTTCCGCCGCGCCCGCCGGCTGGCAGACGGCTTCATTCGACGACAGCAGCTGGGTCGCAGGTCCGGCTCCATTGGGGTTTGGCGAAGGGGATGAAGCCACGGTCATTCCGAGCGGCACCCCGACGAACCGGCCGATCACGAGCTACTTTCGGCATCGATTCTTCGTGGAAGACCCGAGGGCGGTGAGCGAGTTGACGGCCCGGTTGATTCGCGATGATGGGGCTCTCGTCTGGATCAACGGAGTGGAGGTGATCCGCAGCAATCTTCCGGCGACGGGAACGATCGCGTATTCCACGCTGGCCACCGGTGCGGGACCGAACGCCATAGACAATGCGGAATACACTTTCCCGGTCGATCCAGCGGTGCTGGTGGCCGGGCTCAATACGGTGGCCGTGGAGGTGCATCAATCCGATGCGACCAGCAGCGACTTGAGCTTTCAGCTTGTGCTGGAAGGGCGCACCACCGCGCCGCGCCCGCGAGGGCTGGCACTGCAAGCACAGGCAGAAGTGATTGTGCCGCAGTTAGTTGCGCTGACAGCAGAAGGAGTGGCGGGCGGCGAGTTGGGACTGGCGCGGGTTGAATTCTTGGTCGGCGAGACGCGGCTCGGTGAGGACATTTCGCCGCCCTTCAGATTCGAATGGACGGGGGCACCGGTCGGCACGCACCGGCTCACGGCCGTGGCCACCGACACGGCGGGGGGCACGTTGACCAGTGCTCCTGCTTTGGTGAACGTCCTGCCGCCGCCTTCCGGCACCGCCCTGGTTTCGTTTGGTGAAATGTGGCGCTATCTGGACGAGGGAATGGCCCCGGCCGCCAACTGGCGGGCCCGCACGGGATTCGATGATACGGGTTGGCCGCAGGGGCGGGCGCGGCTCGGATACGGGGGCGATGGTGAAGCGACGGTCGTTGGCTTTGGCCAGCAGCCATCGTCACGGCACATCACGACGTGGTTTCGAAAGCGGTTCACGGTGGCTGATCCCGCGTTGGTTCACTCACTGCAGATCCGGTTGATTCGCGATGATGGAGCAGTCGTCTCGTTGAACGGAACGGAGGTCATGCGCTCCAACCTGCCGGCGGGCACCTTAGCCACCACCACCCTGGCCCTTGGCGAGGTGACCGGCGCGGCCGAGCGACAACCGGTCGTGGAGGTAGTGCCCGCCACCCTGCTGGTCGCGGGGGAGAATGTGCTGGCGGTCGAGGTGCATCAGGCCATCCCCGGAAGTTCGGATCTCGGCATTGACCTTGAGGTTATTGGCTTTGGGGCATCCGGCGATGAATTCCGGTTCACCAGCCCGGCTGTTTCGCAGTCGGTGGCCGCCGATATGGATATCCCGTTGTCGGTTTGGGCCGCGCCCGAACTTGGCGTGGAGCGAGTCGAATATTTTGCCGGTCCTGCGCTGATTGGCGCGTCGGTGGCGGGGCCGGAATTTCCAGTCCTCTGGACCACCCCACTCATCGGCACCTACCCGCTGACCGCGCGCGCCGCACTGGTCTCGGGTGGCGAGCGCACGGCCGGCCCGCTCGAGATCACGGTGGGCGCGCCGCGCGCGGCGGCGCAGTACGTGGCGGCTGGATCGCCCTGGAAATACTGGGACACCGGTGGCCTGCTCGCGGCCAATTGGGCCGCGCCCGATTACGTGGACACGGCTTGGAAATCCGGCACGGCGAGACTCGGATTCGGCGCGGACGATGAGGCCACCGCCATCCAGTCGGGGCACATCGCGTATTATTTTCGCCGCACTTTCACGGTGACCTCGCTGGCCGAGGTTGCGGAACTCACGCTCCGATTCCAGCGCGATGATGGAGCGGTTGTCTATTTGAATGGGGTCGAGGTCGCCCGGGAGAATATGCCGGCTGGTCTGCCGCTCCCGGCCACGCTGGCAAGCGCTGATGCCTCGAATGAAGACGCGTGGATCCGGCGAGTGCTGGCGCCTGGCACGTTGCGTCTCGGTACCAATGTGCTGGCTGCCGAAGTCCATCAACGTACGGCCACCAGCAGCGACCTCGGGTGGGATGCCGAATTGACCAGCCGCGGCGTCAACTTGCTGGCCGTGGCCAATTCGGCGCCTTCGGCGGTTCCGGCCTCGGTCTTTTCCGCGCTGCGGGGGCCGACCGGCGTGGCCGATGGATGGGAGCTGGCCTTCGCGGAGTCAACCGGACGCCTGTACGTCATCGAAAAATCGGAGGACCTGATTGATTGGAGCCCTCACAGCTACGAGTTCGCTCGCGCAGGCCAGATCACCGTCCGCCTGCCG
>JBJXFS010000090.1:0-7338 GCA_046155625.1 Verrucomicrobiales bacterium
CGGCGGATGGCTTCCACGAGTCGGGCCACCAGAGGGATCTGCTCCCTGGAGGCGAGGATGATGCACACCCCGCAGGCGAACTCGATGCGCACCTGGGTGTCGCTACGGTGTTTGATCTCGATCTCGACGAACTGCAGGTCGGCGACCTGCCACGGTTTGGGGACGGATTTTCTAGCCATCCCGCCAGCCTGGGCCCCGACCCCGGCAGAATCGAGATTTCCTCAGGGGCACAATATCCACCGCTTACCGAAAGCGGTGTCGCGCTTCGCTTGCCACCCCACTCCAAAATGCTGGTGATTCGGTGACCGGGACTTCGGAATGCGCTTGCTGCCCGTTCGTCCCCCGGCGTGCCGAAAGCGGTGTCGCGCTTCTCGTCTGCTTTGTGCGACGGTCAGAAGGGGCGTGAGCGACGTCGGAACATGAAGTGCATGCGGCAGCTCATTTCCCTACCTGCTCCTTCAGCTCCGGCCAGATGCTTTTCATCTGATACGCGGTCATCGAAACCAGCTTGGCCTCGCTGCCGCGGGCGAAGACGGACACTCCCGTGCTGTCGGGCCGGGTCGGGTAGGCCCGCACGGTCAGGCATTGGCGGCCATTGGCGAAGACTTCGATGACGCTGCGGTCAATGAAGACGCGCACATGCAGAGGCTCGCAATTCTTGAGATACAGCGGGCCGATTTCCGGGGTGCGCGAGGCCACGTCCGGGCTGAGCGAGGCCTGCGAGACATCGATCATCAGCTCGCGTTTGTTGGACCCCCAGGGCCATGCATAGGCGTGCATGGAAAGACTGATCGTCGTCTGTTCCTCGCCATTGGGGCTGCGCAGGACGCAGATGCCCACCTCGCGCGCTTTCATGGGATCCGGGACCACATCGAGTTCCATGGCCCTCCCCTGCACTCCGTCGAGTCCCTGCTCCCCGTTGGCGGGAATGGCGACATTCTCCAACTTCACGGGATCGAAGCGCAGCGCTTTCAGCTCCTCGACGGGCTCGATGGCAAGGGGATTGAGTTCCCGGATGTTGAAGCCTTCATCAGCGGTCTTGGTTGGATTCAACGCAAGGCGGCGCGGCAGGGACATGATCTGGCCTTTCGTCCCCTGAAAGTTGTCGCTGATCAGGCATTCAGAGATATTCCAGATGCCGATACAGCGGCCGTCGGCATCCACGAATCCACTGGGAGAATGCAGGCTGCCGCGCATGGTCGGCCCGTAGTTCATCCGGCCATGCTTCTCGATCCCGAAGCGTCCGCTCTGCAGATCGGGGGTGCCCGAGTAGTATTTGGGCCCCTGGTTATGGGAATAGAAGAGGATGAGGTGCTTGCCGTCCCCGAGTGGAAGCACATTGGGGCAGGCGCAGTCGGTGCCAGGCTCGGTGTGGTAGCCGTCATCGAGGTACTTTCCCACGTGATCCCACTGCGTGAGATCCTTGGACCGGTGGAGTTCCAGAGAGGTGCTCCCTCCTCCGGTGACGGCGCTGTAGTAATACTCTCCCTCGTGCCAGATGGTGTTGTCCCGGCTCGGAGACTTGAACGGGTGCTCCGTCCAGTTCCCCAGCATGGGATCGGAGGCCATGAGGAGTTTCCCACTCGCAAGACTCAGAATGACGCGGTCCTTTTCCGCCCATGCCTGGCCCGTGCCTGCCTGATACTCTTTGGGCAGCATGGGCAGATCCCGCCAGTTCACCAGGTCATCACTGACGGCATGTCCCCTCGCCCACCGCATGCCCGGCGGGCTGAGGAGGTAGAAAAGATGGTACTTTCCCTGCCACCGGCAGATCCCGGCGACATCGTGCATGGCGAAGCCTGGCGGGGAGAAGTGGTAGAGCGGTCGATGGGGATCAGCCGCGGCGGCCAGCCGCTGTTGCTGGAAAAACTCCCCGTGCGCACCGGCGTCCAGGTTGGCAAAATCCCCGGGCTCTGGTTCAGCGGCGATGGCGCACGGTGCTGCGGCCAGCGCAGTGAGGAGAAAAACCGCCGACAGGGGGCAATGACGAATGGTCTGCGTGATCATGATCTTAATGGGAAGGACGGACTAGCCGGGCGGGCGCTTCGCTGGAGGGAACAGACAAATCCAACAAGGACTGCCCGGGCCTCCACTTTGAGCCATCGAGCAGGTTGTCAACCTGCTCGCGAAAGATGCACCCGGGATGGCACGTCACTTCGTGAATTGCGTGGTGGCTGCCGCGCTGGGCGGTGGCCTTCCATGCAGCGCGACGACGGATTCTGGACTGCCCAGGCCCCTCAGAAAATCTTGCAATCCCGGCAAACGTCTGCAAAACCGAACAATATTCCAGCCAAACCAAGACCCTCTCGCAGACGTCTGATTCAAACTCACCCAAAACACCATGACGAACCGTTCGCTCCTGCCCCTGCTCCTCGCCCTGTTCCTCGATGTCTCGGCTGCGGCGCCTTCTGATGGCCCGATCCGTGTGCTCTTTTTGGGACATGAGAGCACCCACCACAACAGCGGCGAGTACGCGCCATTGCTGATGAAGGAATTTGGCCGCGAGGCGATTTACTTCGATTACTTCACCAAGCCCGACTGTCTGAACGCCGACACGCTCAGTCACTACGACGCGCTGATGCTCTACGCCAATCATCGCGATATCACGCCCGAGCAGCTCGCGGCGCTGACGGACTTCATCGAAAGCGGACACGGCTTCCTGCCGATCCACAGCGCGAGCGCCTGCTTTGGCCACAGCCCGGAGTTCATTGCGCTGGTCGGAGGTCGTTTCAAGTCTCATGGCGGCGGAGTCTTTAAGGCGACGATTGTGGACAAATCGCATCCGATCATGCAGGGGGTGAATGAGTACGACACGTGGGACGAGACCTACGTGCATGACCAACTGAACGAGGCCAGACGAAAGTTGCTGGCCGAGCGCGTGGAAGGCGAGCACAAAGAGCCGTGGACGTGGGTGCGCGAGCAGGGCAAGGGACGCGTCTTCTACACGGCCAGCGGGCACGACGACAAGACCTGGAAAAACCCCGATTTCCAGAAAATGCTGCGCAATGCCATCGTCTGGTCGGTCGGGGACAGCGTGAAAGCCAGGTGGGAGGCGTTTCTGGCGCAGCGCGAGCCCGAGAAGCGCGAGAAGAGCCCGCATGTGGCCAACTATGAGAACCGCCCCGAGCCGCTCACCTTCCAACACCCGCTGACGGTGAAGGGCAGCATGGAGCGGACGCAGGTCCCGGCGGACATGACGCTGCAGCTTTTTGCGAGCGAGCCGGATATCCGCAAACCGATCTCGCTCGCCTGGGATGAACGCGGGCGGCTCTGGATTTGCGAAACGAGCGACTATCCCCACGGCGTGAAACCCGACGGGGTCGGCAGCGACAGCATCCGCATCTGCGCGGACACGAACGCAGACGGCAAAGCGGACAAATTCACGGTCTTTGCTGACAAACTGAACATCCCGACGGGACTGGTCTTTGCGAACGGCGGGATCATCGTCAGCCAGCCGCCGCGCTTCCTTTTCCTCAAGGACACCGATGGCGACGACAAAGCGGATGTGCGGGAGGAAATCATGACCGGCTGGGGCATCGGCGACACGCATGCCCAAGCCAGCAACCTGCACTATGGCTACGACAACTGGCTCTACGGCTGCGTGGGTTATTCGGGTTTCAGGGGGAAGGTCCGCGATGTGGAGAAGCGCTTCGGCATGGGAACCTACCGGTTCCGCGCCGATGGGAGCGCACTGGAGTTTCTGCATCAGTTCTCCAACAACTCGTGGGCCCACGGGATGAACGCCGCCGGAGATCAATTCGGCGGCACGGCCAACGGGGCGCCGATCTTTTACGGCGGTATCCCGGCGACGGTTTTGCCGCCCGAAACCAAGGGCATGACCGCGAAGCGAATCAACATCGTGGGTGCCGCGCATACCGTCACTCCCAACTATCGCCAGGTGGACGCGATGGGTGGGTATACGGCCGCCGCAGGAAGCGCCTTTGCCTACAGCGCAAACCTGCCGCCGAGGATGCAGGGCATGTCGCTGGTTACCGAGCCCACGATGAAGCTGGTCGCCCTCATGGACGTCCGCCCCAGTGGAGCTGGCTACGTGGCGCACGATGGATTCAACATCCTTGCAAGCAGCGATGAATGGCTGTCGCCGGTCGCCGCCGAGGTGGGCCCGGACGGCGCGGTCTGGATCGCGGACTTCCAAAACTTCATCATTCAGCACAATCCCACGCCCAGCGTCGGACGCGGCGGCTACGATGCCAAGACCGGACCCGGCGGCGCACACGAGAATCCGCTGCGCGATCACGAACGCGGACGCATTTACCGCGTGGTGTGGAAGAACGCGAAGGCTCCCGCCATTACCAGCATCCAAGGTGCGTCGACCCATGACCTCGTGAAGGCGCTGGACAGCGACAATCATTTCTGGCGGCTCAAAGCCCAGCAGGTGCTCGTCGAGGGCAAGGCGGTGGCCGCGGCGGATTCCTTGAAAAAAATCGTCACCGCCAGCGACGCCGGCATCGCCGCCATCCACGCTCTCTGGACTTTGCACGGGCTGGGTCAGCTCGACGAAGCCACCCACCGGAGCGCTCTGTCCGCCAAGAGCCCTGAGCTGCGCCGCAACGCCATCCGGGCGCTGGACACCGACGCGAAATCGCAGGCCCTCCTCTACGGATCGGGCACCATCAGCGACGCGAGTTTGATCACCCGGCTGGCGGCATACGTGAAACTGGCCCAGCTCCCGACCACGCCGGAACTCACCACCCTCGCCTCCCGTCTCGGAACCGATTCAGAAGTGGCGAAAGACGAGTGGCTCATGGAAGCCGTCCGCATTCTCGGCTTGAAACACGGCGCCCAGGCCGCTGCCCCCGAAGAGCCGGTCGCCGCCGGAGACGCGAAACGCGGCGAGGAGATCTTCCTGAAGCATCCCACCGCCGCCTGCACCCTTTGCCACGCCCTCGGCGGGAAAGGCAGCACCGTCGGCCCGGCGCTCGATGGAATTGCCACGCGCAAGGATGCCACCTACATCAAGGAAAGTCTGCTCGAACCCGGCAAGACCCTCGCGGAGGGCTTCCAGCAATTGGGTGCCTCCCCGATGCCTCCCATGGCCCTCATCCTGAAACCACAGGAAATCGCCGACATCGAAGCCTTCCTGCAGACCATGAAATAGCCAGCCCGATCCATCTCAAAAGGGCAGCCTGCCGGGTGCCGCATGCCGGCTCCTCTCCGAGCCAACGCAGGGGTTCACATCAGCCTGCAACAATGTCGGCGTCGCCTTCCCGCCGCTTTGCTGCTGGCGTTCCTTCGTCGGGATTTCGTTCAGCGTGTAGCAGGCGACCGGCTGGAGAGCTGGCAGGCCGCTGACGGATTTCAAGCCGTTGAGGTGCGGCTCGTGGGTGTGTCCCTTGGTCAGTTTGTCGAGGGTCAGGCGCACGGGTTTGTTGTCCGCTCCCACGACGGCTTTGGTGAGCTGTGGGATGACTTCGCCCACGTCGGGGCGGCCGTAGTCGCTCTGGTAGATGTAAGTGAAGGCGCGCGTTGTGTAGCTGGCCGGATTCCCGGATTTGGCGTCCTTGTTACCCTGTACTGCGGATGCACGAGGGAAGTCCGGCGACGGGCCAATTCTGTCGCAAAGTGACCGCGCCATTGTGACGAATCGTGCACACTTTAATGGTTCCATTTAAAATCCGTCTGCATTTTCGCAATAAAAGGAAACGGAATGGACTTGTGGCGCAATCGGCACCTTAAAAAATTTGAGAAGCAAGGCGAATGCGGAGAAAGGGCCACCGTCGCTTGGACCCAACTTTATGAACAAAGCATCCTTAGCAGATCAATCCCTCGCCGCCCTTAGCCGCAATTCTCTCAGTAAGCAGAGCCCACGAAGACGGGGGCTGGGACTGATGGCATCATTGCTGGTATCCTTTGCATCGCCACTGTGGGCGCTCAATCCGGGGGATCTGATGTTCACATCCATGAATGCCGATGAAGACGGCATGGCGATGGTGGCTCTGGTGGAAATTCCGGCCAACACGATGGTCTATTTCTCGGACAATGAATGGGACGGTACAGCCTTCAATGGTGGCGAAGGCTACTGGCAGTGGGTCAGTGGTTCAACGGCCATTCCCGTTGGCACGGTGATCCGGATGCTCGCAGTGGACCTGATCAGCCTTTCCGCATCCCACGGCACCCTCACCCGGGCCACAGTCGCCGGAAGCGCCGCCTATGGATTCAGTGGCACGGAGGACTCCGTCTATGCCTACCAGGCCACCGCCGTGGACGCCGCGCCAACATCGTTTCTCTCCGCAATCTGCAACACGAGCTTCGGCACCGCTAGTGCGGGTGTCCTTGCCAACACCGGGTTGAGTATTGGAAATGGTGCAATCCAAGCTGCGGTTGCCTCTGGAAGCGACTTCTTTGAGTACTCCGGTGCCCGGGACAACCAGACGACCTTCGCTGCCTATCTGGGACTGGTCAGCAACATCGCCAACTGGACGGTCGACAGCGGCAGTGGAGTCCATGGCACCTCGGTGCCGAACACAACAGCCTTTGTCTTGAGACCTCCTGTGCCAAAGGTCAGTCTGGCATTGGCTCCGGGCAGTGGAAAAGAAACTGCGGGCACCGTCATTACCGCCACAGTAACGGCGAGTTCCGCCGTGGTGGGGGATCAAACAGTCGGCATCACGGTTTCCGGTACTGGAATCACCGCCACGGACTACACCTTGAGCGCCACTGTGGTTACGATTCTCAACGGAGCCACGACGGGCACCGCCACGTTCACTGTTTTGAATGACGCGGATATCGAGGGAACGGAAACGGCGACACTCACCCTGGCGAGCCCATCCGCGGGCATTGAACTGGGAACAGCCATCACAGGCAACGTGCAGATTCTGGAAAACCAGCCTCCCGTGGTCAGGGGTGCCATCCCAACCCTCTTTGCCTATCCGGACGAAACCGCCGCCTACACATTCTCGCCGCTGATTATCATCGATCCCGATAACGACACGCTGACTTACACCGCCACCTTGGCGGATGGCAGCCCGCTCCCGGCTTGGATCACGTTCAATCCAGCCACCCGACAGATTTCCGCAACTCCAACGGCGGCTGAGATCGGCACGGTGAACCTTAAGCTCTCCGCGACGGACATCGGACTGCCTCCGCAGACGACGAGTGTGTTTCTCTCCGTGCAGGTGTTGCCCGCAAGCACCACCGTATCGATAAATGCGACGGGAATGGCCGGACTGACCATCCCAGCCGATTGTTCACCCACCGCGTTGCTCCCTCTGGTGTCTCCCAGCCCTGCTGGCGGACGGTTCAGCGGCCCTGGAGCGCAGGGGAACACGTTCGATCCGGCTCTGGCTCAGATTGGACCTAACGTGATAACCTACAGTG
>JBJXFS010000029.1:0-10897 GCA_046155625.1 Verrucomicrobiales bacterium
CCGCGATACACGAAACCACCCGTCAGCGATCGAAAGACGGCGTGATCGTGCTCGAGGGTGGGTGGCGTGACCGGCGCTGGGCCGCGCAGGCGTCCGGCCTGATAGACGCGTGTCCCCTCGTACTCGCTCCATCCGTAGTTCGCGCCGCGGCGGATCAGGTGGGCATACTCGCGCAAGTCCTGGCCATTTTCCCCGACCCACGTTTGCCCGCTCTCCGCATCGTGCGCGATCCGCCATGGGTTGCGCATGCCATAAGCCCAGGTCTCCGGCCGTATCCCGTCCCGACCGACAAACGGATTGTCCTCGGGAACGCGATACGGCTGGCCTGGCGGCGCGCCGTCCACATCCATGCGCAGCACCTTCGCCAACAACGATCCCGTGTCCTGTCCCGCCAAGCCGGCATCCCCGTGCGGAGTGCCGTCGCCACTCGTCACATACAGATAGCCATCGCTCCCAAACGTCACGCCCGCGCCATTATGTCCGTTCGAGGGCCATTCAATGATGGTTTGAGCTGACGCCGGATCGATCGGGCGGCCAGCCTCCCGCGGCACCGTGTACCGCACGACCCGCGAATGGTGCTTGTCAGCTGGCCCCACGCCGTTTGACCCGATGTAGATATATCCGTTCTCACCGTATCCCGGATGGAAACACAAACTGTAGGCCACCTCGGACCGCCCCGGAATCTCCAGCAGCGTCTCCACGTCGCTCGTCCCCGGATCATCCGCCATGGCCTTCAACACACTGGTGTACACATCCCACGCGTGGTTCTCCAAAACAAAGAGCCTCGATCCCCCCGGCTCCCGCTCAATCGCAACCGGCCGCTTCAATCGGACTCCCGTGTACGCCCGAACCACCACGAATTCCGACGGCGGGTCCGGTGAGCCGACAAGTCTCGTATTGCGCCACGGGACACGCGATTCGGCGGCGATCGCGCCCGAGATGCCCAGAACCCAAGCCAATCCAGCCAGGGTGAAACGAAGCGAGATCATCGTAGGTTTAGTCAGTCGTCTCGGTTACGCCGCGTGGACCATCCTTCCCACCCCAGGCTGACCTCAGCCGCCGCAGAAAATTGCCGTGCATCACGCCCGCAATGTCCGCTTCGCTGTACCCGCGTCCAGCCAGCAGCCCGGCGAGCTTCTGCAAATCGGCGATCGAATCGAGATCCTGGGGCGTCTGCTCCGTCCCGAAACACCCGTCCAGATCAGACCCGATCCCGACATGACGCGCATTCCCCGCCAATTGGCAAAAATGATCCAGATGCTCAACCAGCTTTGCCAGGAGCAATCCCGACGATTGCGGCGTCGTCACGCCGCGCTGCCAACCGGGAATCATCATCCACGCGTCGAGCGCCAGACCGACCACCGCCCCGCGCTCGACCAACGCCCGGAACATCTCGTCGCTCAATTGTCTCTGATGGGGCGCCAGCACCCGCGCATTGTGGTGGCTTGCCCATAGGGGACCGGTAAAGACGTCCAGCGCCTGCCAAAAACATTCGTCGCTCAAGTGCGTCACATCCAGGATGAGCCCCAGCCGGTCGATTTCTCGGAGCAGATCGAGGCCCCGCGGGGGAAAGCCGCCACTCGCGTCCGTCCCCTGGGCGTACGCCCCGGGCCCATAGTGAGCCGGCCCAATGGCGCGCAGGCCGTACTCCCAAGCGCGCTCCAAATGATTCAACGAGATCAACGAGTCGGCACCTTCCAGGCTCAGAACGTACCCAACCGGGAGTCGCTCCGCCGCAGCCTCATCCGCACCACGCCACGCGTCCAAGTGGGCATCGAGCCCCGCCACGTCCCGGATTTGCGTCATCTCACCGTCCTCCTCCATGGCCCGATACCACGCCAATTGCGCCTGCGTCATGGCCCATGCCTGCGGTGCGGACCGCCAGCCGAACACTGGGCTGTAGGCGTCATGCTCAAGGCGCGCCAGTTGGGTCGCCACGCACAACCCGACGCGCGCCCGTCGCATCTCGGGCAACGTCACCGTGCCCCGACCGCGCCCCGGTTTGTCGCGCAGGTGCGCTTCACTCTGCCTCAAGTCCTTGAGCGGCCGGCGCAGGTCCCGGTTCCACTCGATGGCATTGAGCGAAAGGTCCAGGTGAACATCAAAGATCAGGGGCGGCGACATGGGGCGATCAGAGAAAGGCATTGACAGCGAGAACGAGGACGAGCCCGATCAATCCAATGAGTGTTTCGGTGACGGTCCAGGTGCGCAACGTCTGTCCCACCGTCAACCCCAGACTCTCTTTGACAATCCAAAACCCGCCATCATTCAGGTGCGAAAGAAAGAGCGAGCCGCAGCCGATCGCCAGTACGAGCATCTCCTTATTCAACGTCGGGTCTGCCTTCAACACGGGCGCCATCACCCCAGCCGCCGCCATGATCGCCACCGTCGCCGATCCCGTGGCCACCCGAATAAAGGCGGCCACCAACCAGGCGTAAACAAGCGGCGGCAAGTGCATGACACGCGCCACCTCCCCCATCGCGTCCGCCACCTTCGCCTCGCGCAACACCCGGGCAAACCCGCCACCCCCCGCCACCACCAACAGCGCCATCCCAATCCCGCTCACACTCTGCTCGGTGAATCCCAGAAGTTGGCCGCGCGTAAACCCGCACGCCCGCTGAAATAACCAAGCCGCCGCCAACACCGAAATCACCAGCGCAAACACCGGATGCCCGATCGCGACAAGCGCCCCACGCACATCATTCCCCGTCGGCAACACCAACTCGCCCAGCGTGCCGAGCAGCATCAGCCCAATCGGAAAACACACGACAAAAAGCGTCGCGCCAAAGGACGGCTTCGGCCGTTCCGCTGCGGCCAAACGGGCCGCCATCGCCGGCGGTTCGGCACGCACGTAACGCACCGCCATCCGGGCGAACCACGGCCCCGCCACCGCCGCCGTCGGTAAACCGATGAGGAACCCCCACCCCAGCACGGCACCCGTGTTGGCCCCCAGCGCGGCCACCGCGGCCACCGGCCCCGGATGCGGCGGCATCAAACCATGCATCACCGACAAAAACGAAAGCAATGGAATCGCCAGCAATAGAAACGGCCGACGCGACTCGTGCGCCAACGTCACAATCACCGGGACCAGCAAAAGCAGCCCGACCGCAAACCAGGTCACCAACCCCACCGCCACCGCCAGCGCCGCCACACACCACCCGACCCGCGCCGGTCCGAAAAACGCGTTGAACCGTTCCGCCAACACCTGCGCCGCCCCAGACTCGGCCAGCAACTTTCCCAGCATCGCGCCCAGCGCGATCACCGCCGCAATCCCTCCCATCGTCGCCCCGATTCCGTCCTGGAAATGCTTCAGCGTGCCCATCGCCCCCAGGCCACCCCCCACCCCCACCACCAGCGATGCCACAAACAACGCAATAAAGGCATTCCACTTCCGCCACGTCACCAACACCACCAGGACCGCAATCGCGGCCACCGCAAGAAGCAGCAGGGTTGTCGTGCTCGACGGCATGGCCGTCACCTTTGGCAGAACCCTCCACGCCTGTCAGCCATTGATTTGCGGCAACCGCTTTTGATGGATATTGGACGCCAGGATCGATCGTCTTGGGTGTTTAGCGGTTTCCATCCTGGTTCTCAGAATGGACGACCTCGACGAACTCGGATTCGGTGGCGAGGAGGATTGATCGGATGGCGGCGCGTTCGTCGGGAGAAAGGCGGGTGGCGGAGGGGTGTTGCGATTGTGCGCGGGTGGCATCGCGGATGTGTTCCCAGACGAGCCGGCGCAGCGGGCGAGGCAATCCGCGAAAGGCGGTCGATCCGATCATCGGGCTGCAGCGATATTGATACAATCGCCCTTGCAGGCTGAGGTCATGTAGCGATCGACCGTGGGCGTCGGCGGGCGCGCCGTCGCGGGTGGCTGCCGCGAACGCCGGATCCGGCTGCAAGCCAACGGATGGCAGGGGCGTTTCGTCTTCGAACAGGAGGTGCCGACTCAGCAGCACCGCCTGATCGCGGGCAGTCTCCAGCACCTCGCCTGACCAGATGGATTTGTCCGGATCGCCGCTCATTCCGTGGTCATGCAGAACGGATCGCACTCGGTAGTTGGCTTCCATGAGCCGATTCACTGCGCCGATCATGTGGTCGAGCGCGAGCAGCGCACTCCCATCGCTCCGGGCGCCGTGCAGAAACAAGTCGGCGGAAAACTTGGCCGCCGGATCGCCCATCGGTTCACTGACGATGCCCGTGGGGGTCCGCTGGGCGATGCGGTTCCCCTGGTGCGACACGCCAGGCATTTCTCCCGTAACTATCCACCCCCCCCATCGGTCGGCCAGCGGGGCGGCATGCCCGCTGAAATGAGCGGGCGCGGAATCAAGCACTCGTCCGTCCGCTTGGGTGTGGACGGAATGAGTCATCAATCCGGGAAGGAAATTGGTGAAGCTGCCGGCGTGGCACCCGAGGCAACGCGCGGGTCTTTCGAATTTCGGCAGCTCGCCCTCCGCGGTCGGGGCGTCGAAGATATAAAAAATCCCGCCGAGGACTGGATCCACGGCGGCGACCTCGATGCGGCCACCGGGGATGTATCCCACGGCGACGTCCTGGTTGAAGTACACGGCTCGCGGATTGCCGGCATGCACCAACTGTCGCTGAAACGCGGTCTTGGAAAAAACCAGAGTTTGGCTCGCCTCCGGAACGCGCAATTCGCGCAGATACGCTTTGAGATATACAAGTGCCTCGCCCCCGGGAAGGAACACCTCCCCGGCGGCCATGCGTCGGTGCAACTGCGTCGCCGCATCCTGTGGCGGCGTCTCCCAATACCGATGCGGGGCCTCCTCAAAATCATTAAACGCCGCCAGCCCCAGCGGGCTCAACCACCACAATAAACCAATCACCATCAGAAATCGCGTCATCAAACGCCGACTGAACGCAGGCGCATGACATCGTCCACCGCGCACTCGACGTGGCTCCGTGGCCGGGTTGTCCGAACTCTTAGGCGATGTCGAGCGGCCCGGTGCTATCGCCGAACGATTCGACGGAGGTCCCCATGCGTTCGAGCAGGGAGACATAAAGATTACACAGCGGGGTGCCGCGGGGCAGGACGAGGTGGCGGCCCGGAGTGATCGAGCCGCCAGCTTTGCCGGCGAGCAGGATGGGCAGGTTGTCCGGTTGGTGGCTGTTGCCGTCCGAGATGCTGGAGCCGCAGAGGATCATGCTGTTGTCGAGAACCGAGCGATCCCCCTCCTTGATCGACGCCAGCTTGTCGAGGAAGTAGGCGAATTGCTCGCAATGCCAGGCGTTGATTTTGGCGTACGGCTCGAATTTTTCGGCTTTGCCCTGGTGGTGGCTGAATTCGTGGTGTCCGCCGTCGCATCCCGGGATGAGCTGCCCGAAGTTTTTGCCCGAGACGTCATTGGCGAACATGAAGCTGCTCAGGCGGGTCGAGTCGGTGCGAAACGCGAGCACCATGAGGTCCATCATGAGGCGGACGTGCTCGCGATGGTCGCCGGGGGCGCCGACCGGAGCCGCCTCCGCATGGCCGTCGATGCGCTCCGACGGCCGCCAGGCGCGTGGGTCGGGCTGCGAGAAGAAGCTCAGGCGCTTTTCCACGTCGCGCACGGAGTCGAGGTATTCGTCGAGCTTGAACTGGTCGTCGCGCCCGAGCCGGCCGCGGAGCGACCGAGCGTCGTCGAGCACGAGGTCGAGCAGCGCCCGCCGGTCGCCGCTGGCAAGCGCATCGTCGATGCGGCTGCCGTTGAGCACGCTAAAGAGGCGAGCGAAGGCGGCCTTGGGGTCGATTTCGCGGGCGACCGGTTGCGACGGCGAGCGCCACGAGATGTATGATCCGTAAAGGCGCGTATACCCGACGATGGAATCGATGCCTGAAATGACGGGATCGATTCCAAGTTCGAGCGATGGGAGTGGCGTGAAGCGGCCGATTTGGCTGGCGCAGACTTGGTCGATGCTGGCGCTGCCGACGCTGAGGTCTTTTCCGGTGGTTTTTTTGACCAGGAGGCCGGTGAGGAAGTTGGCGGTTTTCGCGTAGTGTCCATCGCCGCCATGGCTGTGTTTTTTGTCGAGCCCGGAAAATACCAGCAGGTTGTCGCGATGAGCAGCCAGCGGCTGAAGGGACGGCGTGCGCTCGTAATCGGGACCGGCTTTTTCAGGAAACCACGACGGGCGCCACACCCCGTTGGGAAAATAGAGGCAGGCCATGCGGATGGGGGTCTGCAGCGAACCGGCGGCATTGACGCCGGAGGCGGCGGCGGGCGAGGCCGTCGGGAGCAATTCGCCCATGGCGTCGAGCAGCGGCAGCCCGAGCGTGACGCCGGCGCCTCGAAGAAACGAGCGACGCGGGATAGGCCGGGATTTTTTCATCGGAGTCATTGGGAAACGGTGGCCGTGGTGTCGGCGGTGTCGGTGACCGGATAAAACCGCTGTCGGAATGGCAGACTGAGCACGATCGCCTCGAGGGCCCGATGAGGCCGGGCGTCGTCCTCGGCCAGTGTCTTCATGGCAGCATCGATGACGCATTGGTCGAAGCGGTTGAGCTCACGACCGAGCGCGTATCCGGTCATTCGGCGCATCAGGTTTTTGAGAATGGGATCGCGCCGGCCAAGCAGGAGCTGCTTCAATTCGGTGGGACCGCGGAACGTCTCTCCGTTCGGCAGGGTGCCGCTGGTATCGACAACCTCGTTGCGCAGGCGGCCGAGGGCGTCGAATGACTCGAGGCCAAAGCCCAGCGGATCCATTTTGTTGTGGCAGCCGGAACAGTCAGGGTTTTGTCGGTGAACCTCGAGCTGCTGGCGCAGCGAGGCGGCGGTGACCGCAGACTCGTCGGTCGCGAGCGGCGGGACGTCGGGCGGAGGGGGTGGCACTTTGTCGCCCAGCAATGTTTCCAAGATCCAGCGGCCGCGCAGGACCGGACTGGTGCGCAGCGGAAATGACGTCAGCGTGTGCACGGCGGCCATGCCGAGCAACCCGCCGCGATCGCGTCCGCTCAGGGCCACGCGATGCCAATCGTCGCCGCCCTGAGCGTCGGCATCGAGCGCGATGCCGTAGTGCGACGCCAGGCGGGCGTTGACGAATGTGTACTCCGCGCTGAGCAATCGGGTTAGCGGCTCGTTGTCGCGGATCAAGTGGTTGAAGAATCGAGTCACTTCGGACCGCATCGAGGTCGCCAAGGCGTCGTCAAACTCGGGAAACCGCCCCGGGTCCGGCCGCACCTCGGTCCCCAGCTTTTCCAATTCCAGCCACTGCACGGCAAATCGTTCGCCCAGTGCATCAGCCCGCGGGTCCGCCAGCATCCGTCGCACCTGCGCCACCAACACCTCGTCACGAACCAGCGCGCCGCTTTCGGCCAGCGCCAGCAGCGGCTCGTCAGGCATCGAGGACCACAGGAAATAGGACAGCCGGGACGCCAGCGGAAATGGCCCGAGCGGCTGGGTGCCGGCGCCCGCCGGTTCCGGTTCGACGAGGAACAGAAAATGCGGCGACACCAGCACTCCGGTCAGCGCCAGCCGCAATCCGCCCGCATACCCTTCGCCGCGAGACTCCCGGCGGTCGAAGAGAGCGAGATATTTCTCCACCTCCTCGGCCAAAACCGGCCGGCGGAAGGCCAAGCGCATAAAGCGCGCCAGAACGTCGCGAGCCGCGTCCCGCGCCGGGACCGACTCGGAGGGCCTGGAAACGAGCAATCGCGCTCGGGCCACCATCGCCTCCTGAGTCATCCCAGTCTCATCATCCGGCAGCACGGTGTGCACGGTCCGTTCCGCCGCGGCCAGGTATTTTTCCACGGCCAGCGGTGAGGTGAACAGCGTGTCGCCCGTCGTATCGAACCCTTCGCCCCCTGCCCCGTCCGCCGGCAGATCCTTGGCCAGATCGAGCTGAAGTCCCATGAGATCGCGCATGGTGCGTTCATACTCGTCGCGGGTGAGCCGCCGGCTCATCACGTGACCTTCGTAAAAACTCTGCGTGCGGTCACTCGCCAGTTTCGTGCAGTCGACTTCCGGCCTCGGTAGCCGCCCGAGCCAGCCGAGCAACTGCTCGCGCTGTCCTCCCTCGGGCGCCGGCTTCCCTTCGGGTGGCATTTCGAAAGCAAAAAGCCGCTCCCTGATGTTTTCCCAAAGCGCCGTGTCCTGGCGAATCCGCGCGTAATCTTGGTGCGCCGTCAAATCCAGATCGCCCTTGGCCTTCTCCGCCCGATGACACTCGTGACAATAACGCTCCAACATCGGTTGGATCGATATGCGGTACTCATCCTCGTGCGTGGCTTCGCCCCACGCCTCCGCCTCGGCCAGCACGCCGGCCGTACACCAAAGAATCCGCAAGAAAGGCCCACGCATCATCGGATCAGAGAACCAAATCTTTCCGCCAACAGGCCAACTACCACAAGAAACGCTCCACCACGCGCTCCGGTCAACCCGCTCGCCCTCCCTCCGATCCCGCATCGCGCACCGGGGTTTCCCCGAAGCGATGGCTCTCGGGTACGGCGGCGTGCATTGCAGATGCATCGTGCATTTCGGACGTGCATTGCGTGCCTTGCGGATGCGTGCATTGGGGATGCATTGGGGACATCCACACTTTGCATCGCGGATGCATTGGGGACATCCACACTTTGCATCGCGGAGGGACGTGCATTGCGGACATCCACACTTTGCATCGCGGATGCAAAACTTAAAACCGAGTTCAATTCGCTGCAGCTTGTCGATCCTCCCAATCTGTGGGCTTCCTCGCCCCCCTCTTAACTCCAGTGTCGGGAATTCCGCAATCGATTCGAAATTTGTTCTTGCATACAGTGTTTTTTTGACTAGTCTCCCTCATGGCCACTGCACGACGCCACCTCGTTGATCCCGCTGAGGGCGGGGTATTCCACTGCGTTTCGCGCTGCGTACGCCGGGCCTACCTGTGTGGACAGGACCCCTTGACTGGCCAGAGCTTTGAACACCGTCGGGAATGGGTGAGGGATAGGATTCGGGAATTGGCTGCTCAATTTGCGGTCGACGTCTTCGCCTACTCCGTGATGTCCAACCATCAGCACATCATTCTGGGTACGGATCCCAAGCGTGCGCAGGGGTGGACGGACGCCGAAGTCGCGCGTCGCTGGTTGACGCTTTTCCCCGGTCCCAGTGGCAAGCCAGGCCGTCCGCCCGATGACTCGGCGATTCAGGCGCTCTGCCAAGATCGGGCCAGGCTGGCTCTCTGTCGCGGCCGGTTGTCGGATGTGAGTTGGTTCATGCGCTGCCTGAACGAACCGATCGCGCGTCGGGCCAATCGCGAAGACGGCTGCACCGGCCGCTTCTGGGAGGAACGATTTAAGTGCCAGCGATTGGATGACGCCGGAGCGCTGCTGACATGCATGGCGTACGTCGATCTCAACCCCGTGCGCGCCGGCCTCGCGGCCACCCCGGAATCGAGCGACTTCACCAGCGCCCAGGACCGGAGCGTAGCCATACTCGCCCGCCGACAACTGGCCGCTGCCCCCGAAGCTGCTCCCTCTCCGACGCCAGCCCAGGAGGAAATCGTGGCCCAGGCCCACCAAGCCGCCAACCGCGATCGATGGCTGGTTGCTTTCGCCCCGTCGGACGAAAAGCCCGCTCCCACCAGTGCCGCCACTTGGCTCACGGGGATAGATGAAACCAGCTATCTCCAATTGCTCGACTGGACCGGCCGCGAAATCCGCGCCGATAAACGAGGCCACATCCCAGCGAATTTGCGGCCAGTCCTCAAACGTCTCGATCTCGACGTCGAGGCGTGGGCGGAAAACGTCGCCCGCTACGGCAGCCTCTTCCACCGGCTGGTCGGCAAAATCAACCGCCTGCGCACCTGGGCCCAGGCCAAAAAGCTCGCCTGGCTCCACGGGCTTCGCGCGGCCCGCCTCCTCTACTCCGAGGCCACGTAGGCCTCCGAACTCCCGCGCACTAAAGTAAAACAGCCGGCCGGTAGCGCCGTCGCCCCCCGGCCAACTCCCGGATGGTCGAAAATCCGCTCCCTTCGCCACGCGGCGCCTCACGGCACGGCCGCCCGAACGTCACGCCCTCGATTGTTTCGCATGGCAGCTCTTCAGTTGATACTGCCGCGGACGCCTCAGAGAGAGAATCGCACACGGTGCCCCAGCCTCATAATAAATGGATGTCTGCGATTTCATGGCGGCCTCAAAATAAATGGATGTCTGCGATTTCAGTTCGGGCAATCCCTGAGCAGTTTAGTGGTCTACCCGGAGCCGGTTTCCTGTCATGGTACGCCAACCGGAATCCCATGAGCCCGGCGCCGTCAGCCCGTTTCACTATGCCCTACCGCCATCACCCGATTCGCACACCACAACGCTGGCGTCCTCTTGTCGCAGCGGCCGTGATGGTCGTGGCCTTGACGATGGGGCGGTTGGCGGCAGTGGCGGCCGAGTGGTCGACGATGACGATCGGGAAGTCGGCTGGCTCGGCGCCCCCGGCCGCCGAATCCAATGTCCGCTGGTTCCGGGCGTACGTGCGTGTGCCGGACTCGATGGTGACTCCGCAGGAAAAAGACCTGTGGCGGGATTCGATGACGCTGAGTTTTCCGGGCCTCGATGGCCGGGTGACCGTTTGGCTTAACGGCCGTCAGATTATCAACAGCGGCCAGCTCACGGCGGCCGATGGCGCTCGCTTCAAAGTTCCCAAGGGGATTCTGGAAACGGAAACATTCAACGCCTTCGTCGTCCGATGGCGCGGACCGGGAGCCGCCGGGTTCCCGGAGTTTCCACTCTTTGCCGGATACTTTGACGAACTGCCGCTCGGTCCGATCTGGGAGACGACGGCCGATGAGCCAGCCGCCGCCGACTTGCAACCGCGGCACCAAGCCCCCGCGCAGGCGGCCTACACCGAATCCCAGTTCCGTCCGGCCACGACGCCACTTCAGGTGGCCGCCGCTCGGGAACGCGGGATATTTGTCTCGCCTGACGACGCCTTGG
>JBJXFS010000032.1:0-3209 GCA_046155625.1 Verrucomicrobiales bacterium
CGCCAGCCGACGCCACAAATTCCGCCGTTCGCAATATAGGCGATCAAGTACGGACGGCTCCAAAGCGGATCTTCAGACTCACTGGGAATATAAATCAAATCGGCGGTAATCGAGGAGCCGATGCTTAGAATGGGTTGGCCGTAGTTCCCAAACAACGACCCCGCGGTCTGCGATGGGCGCAATTCGTAGCTCGCCCCGACGAGGTTGAACTGACTCAGGTCTTGATTGGCCGTGAGAGTGGTGGCGGTGAACGATTCGATTTGAAGACAGAGCCCGAGTTCGGGCCCATCGAGAACAATCAGCGTGAGCCAGGGGCCGGATGGAAACGAGCCGAGGAAATCGGCGTTCGCGTCGGTCAGGGTGCGGCTGTCGCTGGATTCGATGGTGCCGGTCGCGCCGACGGGCTGAACGACCAGCGGGCTGATCAGGGTCAAATGGCCCGCCGGCACGCTTTCGCTGTGGGTGATGGGTGGATCCGCGGCGACCACTTGACCGGGGCTTGCGGAAATGAGGGCGAAAACAGCGAGGGCGGAAGCCGGCAAGAGCCAACGGTGATCGCCACATCGGCGGGACGGAGAGCACGTGCCATTTTGCGGCGCGGGAGAATATCGGCAGCATCCCATGAGAGTGGTCTCTTTAGTCCTCGGATGGCGCTGAGGATATCGGTAGGGAAGCTGAGTACAACACGGGAATGGACAAACTGCCGTGCCACACAGGGCGAATCCTCACCCCGTTTTCCCAACCTTGCGCTTGCCCAAGGTGGCTGGGAGCCCTCAGGATGCTCGCATGGAAAGACGTCCGATGGCGACACCGATGCTGGCGGCGGCTGGCGCGTTGATGGGTGCGGCCGGCTGGCTGGTCTGGGCGCAAGTGGGTGGAGCGCCCGAACGGAAGGCCGAGGCGCAGTGGCGCTCCGAGCGCCGGATCATCGATCTGCACATGCACATCGAAGGACGTCCCGAACGATTCGACCGGGCCGTGGACATCATGAACCGATCAGGCATTGGCATCGGCGTCAATTTGAGCGGCGGCACGGTCACGCGCGGCGAGGACGGCGGGCCATCCGAATTCGAGCGCGTGAAACGACTGGCGGACGACCGGCATCCAGGCCGGTTTGTGCATTATATGAACCTCGATTATTCCGGGTGGGGGACGCCGGATTTCGCCGAGAAGGCGGCGGCTCAGATCGAGGAAGGGCGGCGGCTTGGAGCGGCCGGACTCAAGGAGTACAAACGGCTGGGCCTCTATCTCAAGGACAGCGCCGAGCAGCTGATTCAAATCGATGATCCGAAGCTCGATCCTGTTTGGGCGAAGTGTGGTGAGCTCGGCCTTCCGGTATCCATTCATGTGGCCGACCCGCGGGCGTTTTGGCAGACGTATGACGAGAAGAACGAGCGCTGGAAAGAACTCAAGGACCATCCGTCGTGGTGGTTTGGCGACCCGGCGAAGTACCCGCCGCGCGAAGCGTTGCTGGAAGCGCTCAATCGGGTGATCGAACGCCATCGCCAAACGACCTTCGTGTGCGTCCACTTCGCCAACAACGCGGAAGACATTGCCTGGGTCGACCGTATGCTCGACACGCACCCCAACATGATGGCCGACCTGGCGGCGCGCATCCCGGAGATCGGGCGGCACGATCCGGCGGAAGTCCGGCGCGTGTTCACCAAACACGCCGATCGCATCCTCTTCGCCTCCGACTTCATGGTGTACAATCGCCTCATCCTAGGATCGGCCGGCGATGACGAACGACCCACCGATGACGAGGGAGTGACGTTTTTTGAAAAGTGCTGGCGCTGGATCGAAACCAACGACCGCGATTGGCCCCACATGACGCCCATCCAGGGCGACTGGACCATCAGCTCGATCGGCCTGCCGCCAGACGTCAGTCGCAAGATCTACTTCGACAACGCCGCTAAACTCCTGGCCCGTGCCCTCCCGCGACCGGTCATGACGGCCGCAGCGATCCGCGAGGATTTTAGGCCGGACGGTCGTCTCGACGACTCAGCCTGGGCCGCCGCCACGCCCGTACGGTTGGAATACCAGTCGTCCGACGCCTCGGCCCGGCCAGTTCTCAGCACCTCCGTGCGCGCCCTGTGGAGTCCCGAATACCTTTACCTCGGCTACGAGTGCCCATTCACCGCCCTCACGGTCTTCGAAGACCGCGCCAACGGCGAACGACTCGGCCTCTGGGACCGCGATGTCGTCGAGGCATTTGTCGGAACCGACGCGGACAGACCCACCCGATACTCCGAATACGAATGGGCGCCCACCGGTGAACAACTCGACCTCAGGCTCGACCTGCCCGAGCGCGACTTCCCTTGGTCCAGCGGCATGGAGTCGGCCGTCACGGTGGATCAAGCCGCCAAGGTCTGGCGCGTCGAGGTCCGGATCCCGATGAAAGCTCTCGGTGCCTCACCTCCCGTCGCCGGCACCCGGTGGCGCCTCAACCTGTACCGCCACGACGCCGCCAGTCGCTCCGGCCTCGCCTTCAGTCCCACCCTCACCAGCACTTTCCACACTCCCGACCGATTCGGGTGGCTCGTGCTCGAGGAGGGGGAGGGGGCGCAGTGAGGCGAGGGCGGCGGTCGGAGGGCGAAGGGCGGTAGTCAGTAATCGGTGGTCAGTATTCGGTAGTCAGCAGGAAACGGGTGCGGCACGATGGACAAGCGAGTGACTGGGGTTAGACAGGGGGAGCCACCATCGAAGGGGCGAGTCTGGTAGCGGAGCGGACTTTTCGAGGACGAGCACGAGGACGAGGACGATTGCAAGCATCCTGAACAGGTCTTTTCCGCCTCCGCGAGGCTTCGTCAGGTTCAAACATCTATCGTCTGCGCCGTTCGTCCTCGTCCTCGTCATCGACTCCACCCGGGCGATCCAACGGAACCGACCCCTCGAAAAACCGGCATCACTCAACAAAGTTGGGGTCTACAAATGTGAGTCGCACAGGGCCAACGGCCCGACACCATACCACTTGGGGCCATCGGACCGGGGCTGGAGTTTATCCATTTTTCGTGCTTCTTTCTTAACGGAACAACGCTCCCAGCGAATGAGAGAGGGTGGCATTGAGGTGGGACGAGACCACCCGGGCTCGTAGGCGGTGAAGTCGTACCATCTGGGCATTGTCTCCGTTTCTCGAGTGATGGTCGCGTGATTCACACCCGGAGAATTCCCAATTACCGCGTCTTTGCTCATCGCTTTTTCTGGCTTTG
>JBJXFS010000036.1:0-19367 GCA_046155625.1 Verrucomicrobiales bacterium
CGTTCGCCCGCGTTGGAAAGGGCGGTGCCATTCAGGAATTGCGCGGCGGTCACGACGAGGCGCTCGCCGGGGTCGAGCCACGATCCCGAGGGAAAGACATAATCCAGGCCGCGGGTGAAGTAACAGCCGCTCAAGTCGATGGGTCCGGGACTGATGTTCATCAGCTCGAGAAACTCGGCGTCATCCGGATCGGTCACGATGTCCGGATGGTAGTGGATCTCGGTGATGATCAGCGAACCAGCGCCCGCCGCAGCGGGTGCGCCGACGTGGAAAGCCGCTTCGTTGAGGGCGGACCACTCGCCATCGGTGGTGCGCCGGGCTCGCAGGCGGATGAGGACCGGTCCGTTGATGGTGTAGGCGGCCGGAAGCGGATCGGCGAGGAGCAGGGCGGACGGATGGATGGCGCCGCCCGGCAGGCGAGGATCGCTGCCGTCGAGAGTGGCGTACACTTCCGTGCCGGGAGTAGTCGAGGCGACGGTGGGTTGGGTGCCCGGGGCGACGGATCCGCCGTGCTGGGAGAATTCGGGAGCCTCGACCGGATACCATCCGCGCGCCTTGATCTGAGCCCGCACCTCGGCGACGCGGGCGGGGATGAACGTGTTGCGGAGGCGGTTGACTTCCGCCATCCATTCGCCGTCGCGGTCCCAAGGAAGCCGGGTGGCTGACCCGGGCTGCCAGCGAGCCGTTTCCGCGATGATGGGCAGGGCGATTTCCTGGACGCGGCGGTCGAGGATCGACTGGGCGCGAGGAGTGTCGAGTGGGCCGCCGTGGAAGCAGGCTTTGTAGAACCGGTCGCGGAAGAGGATTTTAAATTCCGCATGGTCCATCAGGGTGACATCGTTGGTGGGGGAGGTGACCATGAATCCGTCGGGCGGCATGATGCCGGGGCGCGGATTGTTCACATAGTGCGGGCTGGTGGGGATGGTGAGGTTGGCTTTGAGGTCATTCCAGATGACGTCGTTGTCGTAGGAAAAAAACGTCCATCCTCCGCGGTCTGGCAATTTCGGGCCTGCGGCCATCCAGTTCTGGTTTGGATTCCAGTCCCACGCGTTGCCGGCCCAGAAATTCAGGATCATGAAGTCGGCGAAATGGGGGAGGTCGATCCAGCGGGCCGCTTCGCCATACCCGGCCTTGATGGCGGCGCGAATTTTAGACCATGTCGTCTGCCAGGTGGCACTGCCGTTTTCGCTGGCGCTGGCGCCGTTGGTGAAGTCGAAGTCGTCACTGGATCCCCGGCGGTAGCTGGCCAGAAAATCATTGTTGGGGTACTCGCGCCAGTGGTACAGGCCGTGGTATCGACCGTTGAGCCAAAGCTGGACGTATCGGTTGTGGGGAGCGACGTGACCAAAGTTGAGGTGGAAATCATCCATGAGGGCGGCCCGCATGTAGAGGGCGTCGCCGCGCACGCCTGACATCGGGGGGGCGGCGGTCTCGGCCATCCAGAAGAAGCTGTCGTGGGAGCCGCTGCGCAGGGCGATGCGGTCAAAGCTTTCCGCGGGCTGGTGGAACTGGGTGTACGGGTGATTGCGGAAGATGGTGTGGTTCAGGCTGGGCTGGCCGTACTGGGAGCGGAAGTAGAGTCGAAAGTTGTTCTTGGGGGACCCGACGCTGGCGTTGCCGACCGCCTGGATGCCACAGTCAATGTGAAACCCAGGCTCGGTGCCGGAGGGGTGAAAGAATTCGACGGAGGCGGTGGACTCGCTGGTGCTTGGCTGGGAGGAGGCGAGGTTGATGGAGACGGTGGAAAGCGCGGTGAGGGCGCTGCCGAGGAGCGGTCCGTAGACGGGGTTGTTTTTGATCGCGTTGGTCTGGGTCGTGCTGTTGCTGTTGGTCTGGCCGAGGATGCCGTCGGTGGCCGGGGAGGTGACGCCGTTGACGAAGAGGTAGGTGTGGGTGCCGATGCGGTTGGCGGCGGCCTCCGGATGGAGGGCGACGGCGCGGATGCGCTTGGTGCCGCGCGTGGAGGCGCCGGTGTCGGGCGCGATGACAATGGGGGCCTCGTAGGTCAGTCCGCTGGTCGCCGTTGGCCGGGTACCGTTGACTGTATAGCGAATGACGGACCCGGGAACGTCGGCCGTGAGCGTGAGTGTCTGTGCCTCGGTGTAAAACCCGCGTTTGACGCTGAACTGCACTTCGTTGAGGCCGTGGGCGAAGGACGGTCCATTCGGGGCGTTGGCAGTGGGAGTGAGATAACCGAGGCCGATCCCGTTGGCTCCGAGTCCGTAGGCGAGGTTGCTGAACTGCGGACGCGCGTCCAAGGAATCAGCCACCACTCCGTCGGGCCGGACCAGCGCGAGGAAATCGCCGCGGGAGCCATCAAGGCGGAAATTCGTGTGCAGGTTCCCTTCGGCGGCCGCGCGATTTTTGCCGGAGGCGAAGACGACGAGATAGGCGCCCGGGGCGAGCGTGCGATTGGGAAACACCCAGCGGGCCGGGTCTTCCGGGTCATCGGTGAGCCGCCAGCCGAGGAGGTTGACGGAAGTGTCGAGCGGGTTGTGGAGTTCGATCCAATCTTCGCGGGATCCGTTTTCGTCGCGCAGACCGGTGTCATTGGAGGCGAGGAATTCATTCAGGCGGACCCTGGGGGCGACCACGCCGAGGGTGAGGGCGGCCTCGAGCGGCAATCCGGTTTGGTCGGTTGATCGCACGCGGACGGTGTAGGTGCTTCCCTCGGTGCCAAGCGTCCGTGCCGTGTGCAGGGTGGCACCTTGCAGGGCGAAATGGCCACCGGCATCGTCGAGCAGGGCATAGGTGTGGGTGTCGTGTGGATTGGGATCCTGGGTGGTCAATGAGCCAACCGCGCTGCCCGGAGCCGTGCCTGGAAAGAGCGAGGTGGTGGAGAGAGAGATCCCGGTGGGGGCCTGGGGTTCCGGGGTGCCGACGGTCAGTTCGATGTTGAAGGCGTATTGGCGGGTGAGCGTGGTGAAAGTGGTGCCGCCCGGCGAGGGGGCGGTGTCCACGCTGATGCGGCCGGCATTCGAGGAGGCCGAGCCCCCGGTGAGCCAGAGCTCGTCTCCCCCATCGCCAAAGGGGATCACGCTTCCGGCATTGCCAGTGCCGTCCGGATTGGCGTCGGTGAAGCCGGGGGCGATGGTATCACCTGGGTTGAGGACCACAACCGGCGCGGTGTCGGCAAACGGGTGGCTGAACACACCGGGAGCGGGGAAATCAACCGCCGAGACGCGGGTCCGACCGATGGCCAGCACCGTAAAATTGTCGTTGGCGTTGACCTTGACCAGGAACGGAGTAACCCGCCCGCGAGCCGCACCCGCATTGAAGTTGAATTGGGTCAGCGTGAGCGATTGAGCGGTGGCCGTCTCGTTCGTGTAGGAGTCGTTTTCATCGACGATCAGGATGGCACTCCAGCCGTCCACGGTACCGCCAGCGGCCGGATCGTTGCCGAGGGTGAAAGCGCACGCCTCGCGCCCCCCCATCGCGAACGAAGTGAGGGCGCTCAGAAGCGTCACGGAAACGGCTCGCGACAGTCGGGGTCGCCAATGCGCTGGAGTGGGGTGGCCGGCCATGGAGGGTGATTGTGACGGATTCCGACGCAGAACGCCAATGCTCATTGGGTGACGCAGGGACCGACCCTCTCGGCACATTCGGCGGCTCTTCGAAATCAACGTCTCACTCCGCGGCTGTCGCGGACGATCCGAATTCCTGAGCTCCTATTTGGCCAGGAATCCGCGCCGATCGGTGGCGAGGCGAGCGAGGGAGTCGAGGCTCGAATACATCATGTGGCCGCCCTCGTAATAGCCGAAGCTGACCGTGGCGAGGCGTGTCGGGTCGGTGGCGAGGTCGTAGTGGCCGCAGGCGACGAAAACGCAGTAAACGTTGGCGTACGATGGGTCATCGTCAGCCCCTTCGCCCCCCTCACATGACCCACGCTCCCGCTCCCAGCACGCGCCCCCGAAAGCAAATTCCTATCAGAATCAATAGGTCGCGCGTCCGCCAGAGAGGTCAAACACGGCGGCGGTGGTGAATGAACAGTCCTCGGAGCAGAGCCAGGCGACGAGCGCGGCGGCTTCCTCTCTTTTGCCGAAGCGGCCCATAGGGATTTTCGAGAGCATGTAATCAATGTGCGACTGCTGCATCTGCGCGAGCATGTCTGTGGCGATGACGGCGGGGGTGACGGCATTTACGGCGATGCCCGTGGTGGCGAGTTCTTTGCCGAGTGACTTGGTGAGCGCGATGACACCGGCTTTCGAGGCGCTGTAGTGCGCGGCGTTGGGGTTGCCTTCCTTGCCAGCGATGGAGGCGATGTTGACGATGCGGCCGTAGCCATTCTTGAGCAGATGCGGGACGACGCTGTGGCAGCAGTGAAACGGGCCGGTGAGATTGATGTCCATCACGCGCCGCCAGTCGGCGGGGTCGAGTTCCCAGGTCTTGGCGTTGCCGCCGGTGATGCCGGCGTTGTTCACGAGGATGTCGAGTTTTCCAAAGGCGGCGACCGTGGCTGCGGTGGCCGCCTGGACGGCGACGAGGTCGGCGAGGTCCACTGTGGCGGTGTGCACGGTGCCCGGCGCGCCCATTTCCGCGGAGGCTTGTGCGAGCGCGGCGGCGTCCACGTCCCAGAGCGAGACGCGGGCGCCGGAGGCGATGAGACGTTCGGCGATGGAGCGGCCAATGCCGCGCGCTCCGCCGGTGACGATGGCGTTGCGGTGGTTGAGATCAATTTGGTTCATGAATGTGGAACGGAGCCGATCACATGCGGCCGATTTGAGTGACGGTGAGGCCGCCGTCTATGACGATGATTTCGCCGGTGATGTAGCTGGCGGCGGGGGAGCAGAGAAAGGTGACGGCTCCGGCGCAGTCTGCGGCTTTGCCGACGTGACCGAGCAGGATTTTCTTTGCGTAGTGTTTCAGCAGGTCGTCGGCGCGCGACTCCATCCACACGGAAGTCAGCGGAGTCTTGACCAGGCCGGGCGCGATGCCATTCACGCGGATGCCGTGCGGCGCGAGTGAGACGGCGAGCGAGCGCGTGAGCATCACGAGGCCGCCCTTGCTGGTGTCGTAGGCCACGCTGTCGGACTCGGCCTGAAAGCCATTGGTCGAGGACATGATGACGATGCTGCCGCCGCGCTTTTCACGCACGAGATGCCGCGCGAAAGCCTGCGCGGTGAAGAACATCGCGCGCAGATTGAGGTTCATCGTTTTGTCCCATTGCTCCGCGGTCATCTCGAGAAATGGCACGTCGAAAAAGCTGCCGGCATTGCTGACGAGCGTGTCCAGTCCCGGCTCGGCGGCGATAGCGCGCTCGACGAGAGTTTCGGACGCGGCGGGCGCGCAAAGATCGGCGGGGAGGTAGGCGATGTCTTCCGGCAACGACGGCGGACGCTCCGGCAGGCCATGCGCGACGACGCGCGCACCTGCCTCACGCAGCCCGAGCGCGATGGCGAGGCCGATGCCCTGCGAGGAGCCGGTGACGAGAGCAGCGTGGCCGTTAAGCGAGAATGCGTTCATCACGGAGTTTGAGAAAGGCGCGGGTGTTGGCGTTGGCGATGCGCGCGACAACTTCCGGCGGGCTCGCGGTCAGCGCGGCGACTTCGGCTTTGTAGGTGCTGATGAGGCGGACCACTTGGCCGTTGATCTCGCCCGCGTAGCTGTAAAACGGCGAGTCGCTGCCCCACATGAATTTCTGCGGATACGCGGCGGCGAGATCGGCGATGACGCGCGCGGGACTCGTGAAGTCGGAATCAAACCGGCGCGCGCTCGGCGCGATGTAGGGCAGGTCTTTCACCGCGCCTTCGCAGTGGATGCAATGCGCGGAGCAGTCGAACCATGTGTTCGGCAGCGCATTCACGCGGTCGAGGCACTCCTTGTCGTAACGGCACGAGTGCGCGAGGCAGAAGCGCAGGTGCGGATTCGCCTCGGCGATGTCGAGGATATCGCTGGCCTGCGCCCACGGATCGCTTTCCGCGACGCTGGAGTGGATGAGGAACGGCAGGTCCCACTCCGCCGCGAGTTCGAGGAAAACTCTGCCGCGATCATTGAGGTGCTTGATGTCGGCCTGCAGGATCGTCGTCTGCAGCTTGATGCCGTAAAAGCGGTGGTCGACGCGCAGCCTGCTCAGCTCCGCGGCCTGCGCGGCAACGTTGCGCATGGGGTCCACCATGATGAAAGGCAACATGCGTTTCCCTTCTTCGGGAAACATGACGTTGATTTCTTTCAGCAACCGGCGGTTCTCAAAAGCATACGGCACGTCATGCAGCCGGCCTTTGTCGTCCGCAATTTCATTGTCCCTGAAGCGGGTGACATCAAGCGCCAGATGGCTGACGAACGGGAACACGATCCAGCGGTCCACGCCGAGCGCGCGCCCTTCATCGTGCATGGCGACAAGGTGCTGCGCGTAGGGGAAATCCCCGTGCAGGTAAAAGAGCAGGTCGGTGCCGACGTGGTTGTGGCAGTCAATGATCATGGATGACATATCAGCGGGCGTGGAAGTGGTGCGTGATCACCAGGCCGAGCAGGATCAGCGTGCATGCCGCGGCGACGCGGAAGGCGTGCGGGACGCTCTTCCGCTTTGCCACTGCGCCCATGATCGATGGGATTACCGTCCAGCCGACAGAACCCATGGCGAACAACATGCCTATGGCGCGCCCGTGAACCTCCGCCGGAAAATGTGTGAGCAGCAGTGCCATCAGGTTCGGGAAGAACGGCCCGGCGATCAGCCCCGCTGCCACCAGCAGTGCGAAGGTGAGCGAGCGCCGCCGGGACCAGGCAAGGCCGAGCATCGTGAGGCCCATCGCGACGGCGAGCGCGATGTGCATGAGGCGCGCGGAGTGGACAGTTTCCAGGGCGGTCGCACCCCGGCTGTGCTCGACGACCGCGGCGATGAGGCGCGAACCCATGAAGCAAAACCAGAACGCCGACAGCGCCCACGCATCAATGCGCGCGGTCCGGCTCTTGTCCTCTCCCGCGGGCGCCAGCCGGTTCACCAGCGTGGTCGCCCATGCCGCGGTGCATGATTCGACAGGCACCCAAAAGAGCAGCGCCAGGCCGCAGAGCCACATGATCGGATCGCGCAGCAGCACGTCAAAGCCAACCGGTGCCGCCGCGGACGGGCTTTGCATTTCCACACCGAGCGCCATCGCAAAGGGAACGAGCGTGAGCAGTCCGAGCGAGGCGACACCACGGCTGTAGCCGAATTCTCGGATGAGCCAGACCGCAATTACCGGCGTGAGGAACGCGCCGAGGCCGAAGAAACAATCGAGCAAGTTGGTCGCCATGAAGACGTTCGAGTAGGCGAGATACATCAGTGCGTTGGCGACGTTGATCATTCCCGCCCAGCCTGCGGAGAGCAGGGCCACAGCGACCATCGCCCAGCCGAAGGTCCGCACCCTGCTGAGCATGAAGAGCGAGAGCGCGACCATGCCCGTGCCGCATATCCACACGCCTTTGCGGCCCAGCGCATCGGCCAGAAATCCGCTGAGCAAAATGATCGGGCCAACCATGAAACCGAACGACGCGATCAGCCAGCCGACTTTCGCCTCATCGAGCTTGAGCCGATCAGTGAGCGGGAGCTTGAGCGCACCGAGCGCGGCGTAGCACATGCCTGTGACAGGCAGGCTTAGAATCATGAACATTTGCAGATATGTCATAGGATAATCCTTTGTTTGTTAACGTGCCTTGCCTGGCATCAAAGCTCCGTCCACTGGCCGGGAACAGGCACGGGGTAGCGGCCTTTGTCATCGGATTTTATCGGCGGATCGCTTTTGTCCGTGAGTTGGTCAATGGCCGGGAACCATTGGAAATTGGACGCGAGCGCCTCGTCCCTGGTCACGGTGCGGCCCATGTGCATGGCGGCGCGGCCCATGATGGCGGCGAGGTTGGAATGCGCGGCGCGCTTCGCCTGGTTGAAGGGTGTGTTCGTGCGGATGGCCTCCAGAAAGTCGTTCCACTGGTTCTGCCAGACGCTGTGTTTTTCCTGCGGTGCGCGCCACTCGATGTTCTTCCGCGTGGTGTTATGATCCTTGTAGATCTCCACATCGGCGGCGTGGATGTTGCCGGAGAACTGCGCGGCTTTCTTGCTGCCATGCACATATGTGGCGAAATGGCTCTCCGTGTTCGCGACGTAGCGCACGGTGTGCGTGGCGCGGGTGCCGTTGGGGAAGGTCCACTCGACGTTGAAGCTGTCGAGATTCTGGCTGCAGTCGGTGCTGTCCGCGGCGCGTCCGCACACGCCCTGCGCGGAGACGGGCAGCGCATCGTGCAGCCAGCAGATTTCGTCAATTTGGTGAATGTCCATCTCCGCCCAGAGCCCGCCGCAGACCCAGTAGAATTTCGTGAAGTTGCGCAACTGCCACTCCAGCTCGCTCTTGTTTGCCGGCTTCGGCCCGAGCGGCCCCACGGGCCCCATGCGATAGGCGCGGGTGTATTGCAGGTCTCCGAGCTCACCCGAGCGGAGCCGGCGGATGAGTTCCTCGCGGTTCGGCGAGTGACGGCACATGAGGCCAGCGGCGATTTTGACGCCCTTTTTCTCTGCAGCCTCGGCGGCGGCGATGACACGGCGCACACCGACGGGATCGGTGGCGAAGGATTTTTCCATGAAAACATTCACGCCGCGCTCCACGGCATACTCGAGCTGCGCCGGACGAAAGCCTGCGTAGCCGGTGAGCAGCGCGATGTCGCCCGAGCCGGGCCGCAGCGCGTCAATGGCCTGCTTGAAGGCATCAAAGCCGATGAACTGGCGCTCCGGCGGCACATCCATGCGCTGCTGAAACTGGGCGTGAAGCGCCCCGTGGGCCGATTGCAGCCGGTCGTGATAGAGATCGGCCATAGCGACGAGCTTCGTGGTGCTGCCGGGGGCTTCCATCGCGTTCGCCACGGCCCCGCTGCCACGCCCGCCGCTGCCGATGATGGCAAGCTGAATGGTGTCACTGCCGGCGGCGTGCACGTGAGGGAGCGGGAGACCGGCAAGCGCGGCGGCGGCGGCCGTCTTGCCACTCCGGCCGATGAAATCACGGCGGGTGCGTGAGGATGGTGTGTTCATGAGACTGGCTGTTTCTGTTTTGTGTTCGGCGGCTGAAAAAACCGGATCATGCGTCCTTCATCATCTCGCTGAGCTGCACCTCGCGTCCGAGTTCGAGGGAGCGCTTTGCCGCCTCGAGCGCGGCGATGAGTTCGACTTCCTCCTCGACGGGCACGGTCTCTTTGCCGGTGAGGACGAGATCCAGGAATGCCTCCAGCAAGTAGGCGTAAAGGTTCGTCAAGTCAGGCGTGACGCTGCGCCAGCCTTTCTCGCCGTAGAGATTGATCTGGTAGCCCGCGCTCATGGTTTCCTTTTCGCCGACGATGAGGACGACATCGCGATTCCCGCCGAAACGGATGCGCGCAATGTTCGCGCCGGGCTTGCCGACGTTGATGGCGCTCACGGCTCCCTTGCCGAGCACGGCATAGGCCATCGAAAGCGCGTGAATGCCGTAATAGATGAGTTCATTGCCGCAGGCGGCGGTGGCGAGATGCACCTCGCCCAACTGCGGCAGTTCGTTGCGCAGTTTGATGATGTCGGGCACGAAGCGCAGGCTGCTCGCGGACATGAAGCGCGTCTTCGTCACGCGCACGACTTTCGCCACGGCGGCGGCCTCGCGCGCGGTCATGGCGAGAGGTTTGTCGCAGAAGGTCGGCACGCCTTTGCGCAGCGGACGCTCCGCGTATTTCCACTGCGCGCCGCTGCCGTCATCAATGATGAGCACGGCATCCACGCCATCGCTGCATTGCTCCGGCGTGTCGGTCACGGTCTCGATGCCGCAGGTTTCGGCCAGCGCGCGGGCGGCGGCTTTATCGGCATCCCAAATCCTCACCACACGCGCGCCCTCCAGCCTGCGGGCGGATTTGACGAAGGTGCCTTTGTACAGCTTCGCCTTTTCTTCGTCCCAGCCGTTGAACGTGGTGGCAAAGGCGGTGCCGTGATTGGAGCCGGGCTGACGCGGCGCGGCGGGATCGTTGTAAGTGGGCGCATAAGTCGCCGCGGAGATGATGCCGAGCTTGAGCGGCGCTGACTGGGCGTACACCGATCCACCAGCCATCGCTGCGAGCGCGGTGGCCGAACCGGAAACAAACGAGCGGCGGTCGAGCAGGGTTTTCATAAGGTGGATGTGGAAAACGCCGGCTAGGGGGCGGTCAGTTTTCTTAAGTCCTGCGCCGACAACGCGTGATCGAAGACGGCAATCTCGTCCAGACGGCCTTCCCAGTTGGCGATGTTATCGCTCCGGCCGCCGAAGAAGATCTGGTCGAATGACGGCGGGAAAGCGGCCGGCGACTCGACTCCAAGTTCGGGTTCCGGATTCCCGTTCAGGTACAGCTGCACCTGCCCGCCGTCGCGAACGAAGAGGACGTGGTTCCATGTCCAGCGTCCGATCACGGTGCGGCCGGCGACTGGCTTGGCACCGTCGCGGTCGTCGCCGTGCAGGAAGATCAGCTTGCCAGGCTCGCTGGCGGTTCCGCCGATGCCGACGTGGTCGCCGTGGGGACCGAGGCCGTGATTGCCACCGCGCGAGAACATCCAACCAGCTGTCTCGCGCCCGTCGTTGGGCATTCCATTCCAGAACCAGAGGGAAACGGAATACTGACCGCCCAGGCCGGCCAGGCGCGATTCGAGGCGGCCGCCCGCAAAATGGGCTGCCCGGTTCGGCTCGCCCGCCTGGCAGAATGCATCGGAGCGTGGACCCGCGAGGAAGAAGACGACGCCCGGTTCATAAAACGCGGGCCGGTCGTGGCCGGACGAATCGCTGGCCCGCTGGCCGGCGAATTCGTCCAGACGCCAATAGGCCTCCGGCCTGGCGTCCAGAATTGCGGCTGCGGCCGGTCCGCGACTTTGCTGAAACCTGCGGCGCGGTTGGCCGGCGACCTTCTCCAAAAGAGCGAGCGCCGTTTCCGTGATCTTCGGTTCCGCGTTCACCTCCAAGCCGGCGGAGCGGGCCGGCCACGTGTTGTAGCCGCCGAGAAAATGCTGCTCGGGCGGCGGGATGTAGCCGTCGCCGCCGTTGGCCAGTTCGATCACCATCGTCCGCGGCAACGGGCTTTGCAGTTTCAGTTTCAAGCCGGTCAGCGCGTACGTTTCGTTCGGTGTGGAGGCGATGGCGATGTCGCCGATGCGGAGCGCCTGCACGACGATGCTCGTTGACTGCCGCTCGTGCAGGAGGACCTGCTCGCGGGCGTAAACCTCCTCGGTGGTCCTGGGCGGGCGGTCTCCCATCGCGGCGACGATTTGCTGCGCCCACTGCAATCGCTGCTTGTCTGGAACCCGGTACTTCAACTCCATCCGCGACTCGGCCATCGCTAGGCCGGCGTCGGCCCTGTACGCGATCGTGCCGTAGGCCGACGCCGCGAGGTCGACCAGCCCGCGCGTGTAATTCTCGATTGTCACCTGCTGGTCCGGGGCGGGCGCCGGCTTCGTGTAATCGCGCCTCCAAATATCGCCGCTGCACCCGTGCGACATGAGGGCGACGAACGAAGGGTGGTCCGCATCCGCCGGCTTTCCATGATCATTGTCACGATTGCCGCCGCCGATCCGCGTCTGCAGTCCTTCGCAGAACAGGCCGAAGTAGTCGTAGTTCAACGGCTCGACGCCTGCGTAGTAGTGCATCGAAAAGTTGGCCAGCACCGCGATGGGCCGGCCCGCCAGTGATTGAAACGAAATGAGCGACAGATCGGGATCTTCCGGACCTGATTCGCCGGTCACATTGTCCCAATTGGCCCCCGCGTGCATGTTGGCCCGGACCGTCGGGTTGCCGAAGGGGTCGGTCTCAATCCGGTCCGGACGAATGATCCACCGCCGCAACGCCGTGAACTCCGCAGCGTTCGTGACCGCCCAGCCGACACGCGCCGGCTCGAGATTCGCTGCCGCGGCGGCCACCCCTGCCGCAAGTTTCTCGCGGAGAAACGGCACATACGTCGGTTCGGCCTCCGTTCCCAAAGCCCCCATCGAGGCCGGCGCGCTATGCGTGTGCGTGGCCGAGATGAGTATGCGCTCCGGCCGGATGTTCGTGCGCTGAGACGTCAATTGCTTGGCTTCATCCAGCAGCTCACGCGGCATCATGCAACTGTCAGCGACCATGATGGCCAGTCGTTCCCGGCCGTCATCGAGCACGATCGCCCGGGCGTAGAGCCGCGATGTGGCTTTGCTTGCACTGCTGCTCAGAATGCCGCCATTCACGACCACCGGAAATTGAACCGGCGTTACATCCACCACCGCCGCACCCGCCTTCAGTTCGGCGAATGCAGTCGCGGGCGCGAACGAAAGATACACGGCGACGTGGAACAGGGCTCTCGTTGGTTTCATGAGATTCTCAATGGGTTGACTGCTTTGGGGGTTTCTTCGTCGCGAATCGTTTTGATCACATCTGGAATCATTGCCGGTCGCCGCGCGGGGGTCCCAGGCAGATGCGGAAACCGTCGCGCGAATCGGAGTAGGTCACGCTGCTGATTCCAAGCCGGACGGCGCATCGCGCGTTTCCAGGGACATCGAAATAGTTGCCTCCCTTGCACACGGGGCGCGTCACGGTGCGCTGCTCCACGTTTTCATAGTGGATCTCCTCGTGCCCGCCTTTCGGATCGAAGTGATCAATGACAAACTCCCACACGCCGCCGCACATGTCGGCCAGACCGAAACCATTGCGGCCCTTTTCACCGTAGTGATCCACGGGCGAGACAAACGGAAACCCGTCACTCCAGGGCGCTTTCGCGCGCGGCCATGTCTTGGTGCGGTCCGGCAGAAAATCGATGGCGGAAATGTTCAGCCTGCCCTCGCCTTCCTCGAGTTCGTTCCCCCACCAGTAATAGCGGCTCTCCCTGCTGCCGCCGCGGCAGGCGTATTCCCATTCAGCTTCCGCTGGCAGACGATACACCAGGCCCTCCGGCGACCGGCCCGCTTTGCGTTCCCGCCCGGTCAGCCATTGGCAGAAGGCCTTCATGTCATTGTAGCTCACACACACGACGGGAAAGACATCGCGGTTCGGGAACCCCCAGTTCGGATCGCGCCAGCTCTTGCCGGCCATCGGCTTCCACGGTTGCACCACTTGCGTCGTGAAATGATAGCCATCCCATGCCAAATCGAAGACCTGGGTCGCGCCACCAGGCTTTTCGGCATCGGTCACAAAGCCGGTTTCCTCCACGAAACGCCTGAACTGGCCCACAGTCACCTCCGTGCGGCCCATCCAAAAGCCATCCTTCACGCGCGTCAGTCGCGGCTCTACGCCTTCGAACGACTCGCGATCCGTTCCCGGCTGCGCGCCCCCTTCAATTCCTGTGGCCCATGCCTTCTCTTCCGCCGTGCTGCCCATCATGAACTCGCCCGGCGGGAGGTAGACAACTTCCAGCTTAACGCCGCCTCCGAGATCGGTTTGCATTGAGGCACCTTTCACCGGCTCATCGGCGTGCGCCGCCACCACGGAGAACATAAGGCTGCAGACGGCAGCGGTGAGCGGCGGGATGACAAGGAAATGTCGGGTTGGATTCATGTTGTTGGCTTTTTGAGATGTTTTTTGGATGCGGACAAACTGGCCGGTGCGCGCGGACTCTACGGCGGCAAGGCGCGAACCGTTGGCATCATGCAACTGTCCGCGATCGCGATCGCCAGCCGTTGCCGGAATATGGCTTTCGTTGATTTCATTCTCCTTTCAAATAGGACAGCAAGTCCGCCAGTTCCTGCAGATTCATCGCTGCTTCCAATCCCTCCGGCATCAACGACAGCGGACTCACCGTCAGCCGCTTGATCGCCGAGCGCGGGATGGTCTCCTCAATCCCCTGCGCCTGACGCAGCGTCACGCTCGCGGAGGATTCGCCGACGATCAAGCCGGACAGTTGCCGTTCGTCCCGGGCTTCAATTGTGCAGGCGTTGAAGCCGGACACCACTTCGGAGTTCGGATGGATGATGTGCAGGAGGATGCTTTCCTTGGGCTGATTCCGCATGCCGAACAGGTCCGGGCCCACGTTATGTCCTTCACGGTCGAGCCGATGGCATGAGGCGCAGAGCGTCGCGAACGGTTTGCGCCCGTTGGCGGCGTTGCCGGAAAGCGCGAGGACGGGGCGCGCCCGTTCGTAGGCCGTCAGGCGGTCACCGGTTTCAGCGGCAGCAAAAAGCCGCTGGGCGCGACCGCGAATCGCCTCGTCGCGGTGCTGACGCAGGGACTCGCGCTGGGCGTGGCTAAGGACATTCCCGGGAAGTTGCCGGGCTTCGATGGCCGTCAGCAGCGCACGCGAGTGGCGTGGCTGCGCGAGCATCGCCGAGAGTACGGCGGCGCGGGTCGTGGGTGGCAGGGTGTCCCAACGTCCGGCGCGGAGGAGTTCCTCGCTGGCTGTATCGCCGGCCAGGCCGAGCAGCGAACGGACCGCCGCCAGTTGCAATTCAACGGGTTCGGTGGCCGCAAGCAAGGGCAGCAACGCCGCGCAGGCCGCGCTGCTTTCCGCGTTGATCAGGAAACCAATGGCTGACTGCCGGACGGCACCCGGTTCAGCCGGTGAACTGGCGAGGCGCGCGGCCGCGGTCGTGAATCGCGGAAGCCAATCGGACGGCCACTCGACCGGTTTGCCGCGCGCGCGCAACGACTGCGCCACTCCGTCCAGCGCGGCAATGAGCCATGGGGACGGCGGCGAGTTCTCCGGGAAGAACGCGGGCAACGCGCTGGCTTCCGCGCCCAGTACCCAGCCGAGGTCGGACCAAAACTCCACCGGGGACGGATCGCTCGTCGGATGCGCGAGCAGGCGGGCGAGTTGAAGCGCCGCTTGGCCATCCGGCCGGAGACCGCTCAGGATCGCGGCGCGCATCCAGCGATTCGTGCCATCGCTGACCGCGAGTCGGGCCAGGACTTCGGGCCAATCGTTGACGCGGAATTCCGGCGGCCCCTGATTGAAACCGAGTGTGAACCAGAAGCGGGCGCGCGGATTGGGATCGGCTGCAAAGGTCGGAATCAGATCGGCGGGCCATTCGGTGCCGAGCCATTGGTTCTCCGCCAGGATCCGCCAGGCATTTTCGCGGAGAACAGGATCGGAAGCGAGCAGCGACGCGCTGATGGCTTGATCCAGGAGTGCCGGTCGCCGCACGGGCGCGTTGGGAGCCGATGGAAGCGCGCCGGCTCGGAGATCGCTGTTCCGCGCGTTCGATTCCAGGATCGCCAGGGTTCGCAGCGCTTGCAGACGCCGCATCGCGTCGTGCGACTGGGCGTCCGCGGGCAAGCCGCGCCAGCCTTCCTTCATCAAGCGGTCGCCACGGAGTTTCAATTCCGGCGCGGAAGTCTTGAATGGCTCCGCCAGCGCTGGCAACGACTTCGGGTCGTGTCGTTCCACCAGCAAACGTTGCGCTGTCTCGCGTTGCCACACGTTGGGATGGCCCAACGCCTCGACGAGGGCTTCAGCGGTCGCGGAATTCAAGGACTGTTGCAGCGGACGTGAGGCGACGGAGTCTGCCTTCACCCGCCAGATCCGCCCCAGGTCGCGCCCGGCGACGAAGTCGGTTCGCTTGCGCACCTCAACCGGCAAATACGCAGGATGCTCGATGCTCTTGCGATACATGTCACAGAGGTAGAGTGCGCCGTCCGGCCCGGTCGCGAGAAACACCGGGCGGAACCAGTTGTCCTTTGACGCCAGAAACTCCCGGCCATCATTCGCCATGCGGGAGGTGAACGTCGGTCCCACTGGCGTGAGCTTGTCACGATGCACCAGATTCGCCGTTGGATCGCAGGCGAAGGCGTCGCCGCGATACTCCGCCGCCAACGCGTCGCCCCGGTAGATGTGAACACCGCAGGCGGCCGTGAACGTTCCGCCATGCGAGTCGGCGGTAGTGACGTTGTCGCTGATCGGATGGAGCCGCGCCGCGAAGTTCTGGTTCGCGCCGCCGATGAGATCGGTGACCATCCCTTCGGGCACGTTCTGAACCGTCTCGGGCGAAGGGAAGCCGGGATTGCGAGCCAGGTAGCGCGGCCCAATCACTGTGTGCTGGAGATGAACGCGGTTCATGCAATGGAAACGATTCCCGGCGTCATCAAACGTCTGGCCGAACTGCCCGCGCCCGCCGACCGGCTCGATTTCGAGCGTGAACGGATTGAAGCGCGAGTCCGTGCCGATCTCCACGGCGGCCCGTTCAGGATGTTCCGGCGAAGTGATCCGGCTGGCGCGCGTCAATCCGCTCGTAAGATAAATCCAACCGTCAGGCCCGAACGTCGGATGACTCACGCGCAACTGCGTCGTCGCACTCGTATCGAAACCGGTCAGCAAGACCCGCCGTTCATCGGCGTGGCCGTCACCATCAGTGTCTTTGAGAAAAAGCACGTCCGGCGCGCAGGTGACGATGAGTCCATCCTTCCATGGCGTGAGGCCATTCGGAAAGGTCAACCCGGACGCGAACAGCGTCCGCCGATCCATGCGCCCGTCACCATCGGTGTCGTCCAGACGCACGATGAGGCCGGCGGGCGGTTCGCCGGGTTCGGGGCCAGTGGGATAGCTGCGGTTTTCAGCCACGAACAGGCGACCCTGCGCGTCCCACGCCAGCGCGCAGGGCTGGAAGACCAGCGGCTCCGCTGCCACCAACCCGATGCGCAAGCCAGGATCGAGTTGAAACGCCGCGAGCGCCTGGTCCGGAGTCGCGGGACTTTCCGCGGCGAGGCCCATCAAGGCCCCGCCGGCCTGCGCGGCCACCCCGCTCCAAAGCGCCAAGCGGCGCATCGTGGCGAACGGCGGTCGCGCGTCAGAACCTTGATTGGGGGAACCTCCGGCAACCATCCTGCGGAACATCCTCGAGGGATTGGTTCCGGTTATGGCGGCTCCTTCGTTGCTTGGTTTCATGGTCTTGACGCCGCTCATGGATCTGGCTGGTCACTTGTTTCTGCGCCAGCATCACTTTTCAGATGCGAACCACCTGGCCGGTGCGGGCGGATTCCTCGGCGGCAAGACAGGCGCGCACGGCCTCGCGTGATTCCTCGGCAGTGATGACGGTGGGCTTTTCGCCGGATGCGACGCAGTTTACGAAGTAGGCGAGCTCGTCGCGCAGGGCGCCCCGCAACTGGCCATGGATCAGCGGCCAGTAGGTCGTGTCGGGGCAGTGCGCGCCTTTGCTGTCCACGATCATTAGGTTCGGGTGTGTGTCGTGGATAGAAACCGAGCCCTCAGTGCCGACGACCTCGAGGCGTTCATCAATCTGAAACGGCGTGGTGTCCGGCAGGCACCAGACGGATTCCAGAATGCACGATGCGCCGCTCTCCAGCCGATACATCACCTGGCCGAGATCGGGATGCGCGTGGTCGCGAAACTTTACCGTCTGCGCATACGCCGAGACAGCGCGAGAGCCGCTGAACCAAAACATCAGGTCGGTGTCGTGCACACAGTCGCCGATAATCGGACCGATTTTGTCGAGCACGGTGGCACCGACCCACGCAGGCAGATTTCGCCGCGCATACATCGAAATGATTTTGCCGATCTTGCCCGCTGCGATCTCCTGATACGCCGCAGCGTAGCGCGGATTGAAGCGGCAGATGTGTCCGGTCATGAAGAAACCCTTCGCGATGTTTGCCGCGTTCACGATCGCGTCGCAATCGGCGACAGTCGAGGCCATCGGCTTTTCCAGAAAGACGTGCTTGCCAGCCTGAAGCGCAGCGACGGCGGGCGCGGCATGTTGATCCCACATCGTCGTGATGCTCACGGACTCCAATTCAGGATCCGCGAGCATCGCGTGGTAGTCGGTGAAGGTTTTCTTCGCGCCAAATTTCTCCGCCACTTCGGCCAGCCGGGCAGGATTGCGGGTGCAGACCGCGTGCAGTTCCACGTTCGGAATCGCCGCGATCGCCTCGCAGTGTTTCTCACCGAACCAGCCGAGACCGAGGATGCCGTGTTTCGTTTTTCTCATGGAGTCAGATTGCTTGAAGTGTTGATCAGACAGTGCGGATCAGTATCCGCGAGTGAAATTCCGGCACGCCTTTGAGGTCCGCGCACCAGTGGTAAAGCGAGCCATCCGCGGTGTCGCTCCCCGGCTGGCCGCCCGCTGTGGTGACGAAAATCTCATCGAGCGATGGCCCGCCGAAACAGAGCGAGGAAACCTTCGCGACGGGGAACAGGAATTTCCGCATGACCCGCCCATCCGGCGCGTGCTGCACGACCGCGTATCCATCCCATCGCGCCGACCAAATGTTTCCTTCGCGATCCACCGTCAGTCCGTCGGGGATGCCCTCGTCGTCACTCGCTTGATAGAAAACGCGCTCGGCAGTCAGGGCGCCGCTCGCGCGATCGTAGTCGAACGCGAAAATGCGACGACGCGTCGAGCAGGTCCAGTAAAACGTCCGCAGATCCGGCGAGAAGCCCATGCCGTTGGACACGCCCGTGCCGCGAAACAGCAGCGTCATCGCGCCGTCGCGCTCAAACCGATACAAGCCGCCGCTGGTGTCAGTGCGGCCGATCGTTCCGGCAAAAACGCGGCCTTCGGGATCGGCGATCACATCGTTGAACCGGGCCGCGCCTTCGTCGGCAAACCCGCGCATGACTTCCACGCGGCCGCCGGGGGACAGCAGCGCGATGTCGTTGACCCGGAAAAGCAGCAGGGAGCCGTTCGACTGAAGCGTAACCCCCCCCACGGGCTCGCCGCGATAAATGATCCTGTGCTCTCCGGACGATGGCTGAATGTGATGGAGCGCCCCACCGGTGATGTCCGTCCAGCACAGTGAGCCGTCCGCCGGATTCCACAGAGGATTCTCGCCGAGTTCGCAGTGGGGGTTGATGAGCGTGGAAATCATGGAGGTGCCATTGGCCCGTCGTGTTGCGCGAGGGATCTGAGTTCGCCTGCGCCGCTGAGCACGCGGATTTTCAGTTGGTAGTTCCGCGTCCCGCCCGGCTCCAAAAACTGCTGCGCGAGCCGGTGCCTGTCGCGCGTGCTGCCGAGCAGCGAGCCGCAGAAGGGTTCGAGGCCGCTGACGTAAGAGCCGCGCGGACCGTAGTGCTGCCAGTTCGCCATACGCGGCAGCGCGGCCTTCGGGTAGCTGATTTCGAGGCCGAGCTTGAGCTTGTCATTGATGAGGCCGATGCGGCACCAGCCATCGCGTTCCGCCCCGGTATCCACGATCAGCCCGCGCTCACCCATGCCTGCATGTGGCGGCAGCGGAACTGGCACGCGCTTGAGTTTGTTCATCGCGGCAGCAGTCAGCGGCTGCACGATGTCCTGCCCCGGTGGTGGCGGGACGGTCCAATACTCCGCCTTGCCGCGATAAATAAAACGCGCGCCTTGATCCAGCAGCGGCCAGCCGAGATTGCAGTGGTAGAGCCAATGATGCGCCACGCGCGTGTCGCCGCGATTCGTCACGGCGTCCTCGATGGAAATCTCCGGCACGCCAAGCGTGCAGCGGATCGTGCGCCGAATCTCGAATACTGGTCCGAAGAAGCGTGAATCG
>JBJXFS010000037.1:0-5197 GCA_046155625.1 Verrucomicrobiales bacterium
CGTCCCTTCGCCCGCCAATTTTGGCAAAGTCGGTGTTGATCCCCCAGCCGGTGACGTTCGGCTGCAGGTTGGCAGTCCGATCCACCCCATTGATCCATAGCCGAAAATTCCCGGCGCGTTCCTCTCCTGTCTCGCCTGTGGTCGATGCCACCACATGAAACCATCCCGAAGCGCTGTCGATCAGCCGCCGGTCGGGGCCGCTGTTGTCCTCCAAGAACAGGGTCCGCTCTGCGGCAACCCCGGTCGCACCCGGATCGACCGCGAGCACTAACCCATCGTTGGCCGTGACAATCTGAAAGCTCTTGGTGTTGTCCTCGAGATTGTTCGTAAAAATTCGGTCCCCACCCTGGGCTGGACCGGCTTTCAAGAAGAGGGCGACAGTCATCGCCTTCGCCCCGTAGGACTCCCCTGGTCCGAGGATGATGTGGCCCGCGTTGTTGCTGTAATGGGCGCGGTTGGCCTCCCCTCCCACCCCGGGCACCGCGAGCCCGCCAAAAACCTCTAGTGGTCCCTCTCCCCCAACCATCGGCGGGCCGTTTTCATTGTCGCCCTTGTACGATCCCGGCGGGGCATTGCCTGTGCTGTCAATCACGCCGCCCGCCGTGCTGGTCTCGTTCAGTTCGTAATAGAACGATGGATCGAGCGCCATCACCGCATCCTGATAGGCGGCCGCGCTGAGCTGGGGAGAAGCCAGGCCGAATAGTCCGAAAAATCCCAACGCTGCAAGCGTACGGCCATGAAAGTTATTAAGTTGCATAAATGAGTGCGTAAGTTGCATAAATGAGTGCGCTTCGGGTTGAACTTGGGAAAGAATTGACCTTCAAGCTTTGGAGGCCTTGTTACAGCTTGTCAATTCGGTATTACCCCGATCCACAATTTGTGAAATCTATAGGCATACCTCCAGCAGCCTGTCGGACTGTCGATCGCCTTCTTTCTGCCAAGCCCGTCTGCCTGTCTGAATGGGGGAACGCACTTCCCCCTCTCCGAGCGGACCCGGGAATGGCCAGGGAACGTCTGGGAAATCAAAATGTGGAGTAAAAAGGCGCCACACCCGCCGACGCTTCGGTTGGTGGACAGGGTTGACCCGGAGCGCGAAGCGAATCCGCCGACAACTTCTTTCGCGCACGTTTCCTACAGTGCTTTCCGCTTCCGCTTGACCTTGAGCTGGGCGAGCGAATGCATGATACTGGCTTCGGTGGCGGCGATTTCTTCGGCGGTGAGGTTAGCGGCATCTTTGAGGCGGGCTTGGGCGCGTTCCAGCGCTGCCTGCACCGAACCCTCGTCGATGCTTTCCTCCCCGATGGCCGCATCGGTCAGAATGCGGGTGCTAGTGCCCGTGACTTCGACCAATCCCTCGCCCACCGCCATGACGTGGGTCTTGCCACCGCGGATGATCCGCAACTCGCCGGCGTTGAGCAGGGTCACGAGCGGGGCATGTTGAGGCAACACCCCCATCTCGCCGTCATGGCCTGGAAGGACCACGCTGTCGACGTCATCGGAGTAGATGTTGGCCTCAGGCGTGACGATTTCGAGTCTGAGCGGCATGAGCGTGGGATGTCAGTGGTGGCCGGTTAGTCCTTTTTGACGGAGTCGATGCCACCCTTCATGTAGAAGTTGGCCTCGGGCACGAGGTCGTGCTTGCCATCGAGGATTTCTGCGAAGCCACGGACGGTTTCCTTGACGCTGACGTACTCGCCCTTGGTGCCGGTGAAGACCTCCGCCACGGTGAACGGCTGCGAGAGGAAACGCTGGATCTTGCGCGCCCGGAAGACGATCTGCTTGTCATCGTCACTCAGTTCGTCCATCCCCAGAATGGCGATGATGTCCTGCAGATCCTTGTAACGCTGGAGAACGCGCTGCACACCGCGGGCGACGCGGTAATGCTCATCGCCGACGATTTCGGGCGCGAGCGCCTTGGAGACCGAGGACAGTGGATCGACCGCCGGGTAGATGCCCAGTTCGGCCAGCGAGCGTTCGAGCACCACGGTCGAGTCCAAGTGCGCGAAGGTATTGGCGGGCGCCGGGTCGGTCAGGTCGTCGGCCGGCACGTAGACCGCCTGGAACGACGTGATGGAGCCGGCCTTGGTCGACGTGATGCGTTCCTGCATGGCGCCCATTTCCGCGGCCAGGGTCGGCTGGTAGCCGACGGCGGACGGCGTCCGCCCGAGCAGCGCCGAGACCTCGGAGCCGGCCTGCGAGAATCGAAACACATTGTCGACGAAAAGAAGCACGTCCTGATTCTTCTCGTCGCGGAAGTATTCGGCCATCGAAAGGGCGGACAGGGCGACGCGCAGACGGGCGCCGGGCGGCTCGTTCATCTGGCCGTAAATGAGGGCGACTTTGGACCCGTCGGCGAGGACGGGGCGGCCCTGTCCGTCGCGCTTTGGATGCCCTTTGTCGTCGCGCTCGGTGGCGATGACGCCGGACTCGATCATTTCCCAGTAAAGGTCGTTGCCCTCGCGGGTCCGCTCACCCACCCCGGCGAATACCGAGTAACCGCCGTGTCCCTTGGCAATGTTGTTGATGAGCTCCATGATCACGACCGTCTTGCCGACGCCCGCCCCACCGAAGGCCCCGACCTTGCCGCCCTTGGTGAACGGGCAGATCAGGTCGATGACCTTGATTCCAGTCTCGAGAATCTGGGCCGAGGGATCCTGGTCGACCAGAGAGGGTGCCGGGCGGTGAATCGGATAACGTTTGGCGGTTTTAGGCGCAGCTTGGTCGTCGACCGGATCGCCCGTGACGTTGAAGATGCGGCCGAGGACCTCCTCACCGACCGGCACGGTGATGGGAGCTCCGGTGTCGGAGACGTCAATGCCTCGCTTCAGGCCTTCCGTGGAGGTCATGGCGACCGAACGCACCCAGCCGTCACCGAGATGCTGCTGGACTTCGCAAACGAGCCGGGTCGTTTTTTTATCGAGGTTGTAATTGATTTCCAGCGCGTTGTAGATGGCTGGCAGCTGGCCGGTGGCGGAGAAATCAACGTCCACCACGGGACCGATGACTTGGACGATTTTGCCTATGTTGCTCATGGGAAATGGAGAAGGAATGCTGGGATTGCGGATGGGGTCGGTTTATTCGAGCGCCATCTTGGCGGTGGTGATTTCGAGAAGTTCGTTGGTGATCGAGGCTTGGCGCAGCTTGTTGTATTCGAGGCTCAAATCCTTGATCATCTGCTTGGCATTGTCGGTGGCATTTTTCATGGCCACCATCCGGCTCGAATGCTCCGAGGCACGCGCCTCCAGCAGCATCTGAAACAACGTCAGGTTCACGTATTGCGGCAGCGTGCGCTCAAAGACGAGTGACGCGTTCGGCTCGAATGAATAATCGACTTGGGATGCCGGGGTTTCCGCGACTTCGAGCGCCGCACCCATGCCTTCGAACGCCTTCTTCCCGCCGAGCCGGACCGGATTGACCGGCAGCAACGGCTCGATCGTCGGAATCTGGGTCACCGTGTTCACGAAATTGTTGAAGGCCACCAACACCTCCTTGTATTCCCCCGTCAGGTAGCGCTCCTGAACGTACCGGCCTACCGTCCGCATCTCGACGAACTTCGCCGGGTCCTTGACCGGGAAATCCGCTACCAGGTTGCGCTTCAGCCGCGCCAACCCCTGGGACGCCTTGCGGCCAACGGTCACGAATTCCACGTCTTCGCCCGGCAGAGCCTGGGCGACTTTTTTGAGCAGGTTCGTGTTGAGCGCACCGCAGAGCCCCTTGTCGGTTGCGATGACCACCACGAGGGACTTGGTGCCATGGCGACCGACTTCGAAGAATGGATGGAATGACTCGTCGGCCCGCTCCCTCAGGCTCACCAGCACTTGGTTGAGCAGGTCGGCGTATGGCCGGCCGCTGGTCGCCACGTCCTGCGCCTTCTTCATCTTGGCGGCCGCGACGAGCTGCATCGCCTTGGTGATCTGCGACGTGTTCTTGACCGACTTGATGCGTCGGCGGATGTCACGAGTTGAGGGCATGTCAGGCTGGTTTCAGTATTCGATCCTCTGGGAATGGGCGGTGGGACACTGGTCGCGTCGGCTCACTTCCAGATGGTCTTGAACTCGCTGAGCGCGGTCTTCAGATCGGCCTCGGCGTTGTCCAGAGTCCGGTCGTTGGCGATGGTGTCGAGCAGCGCCTCCTTGCGGGTCGAGAGGAATTCCTCGAGCTTGGCTTGGCACTCGCGCACCCGATCGACCGCCACGTCGTCAAAATAACCATTCTGCATGGCGTAGAGCGAGGCGACCATGATTGGCAGGCTTTTCGGAAGGTATTGCTGCTGTTTGAAGAGTTCGACGATGCGGGCACCGCGGTCGAGTTTTGACTTGGTGGCCGCGTCCAGGTCGGACCCGAACTGGGCGAAGGCGGCCAGTTCGCGGAACTGGGCGAGGTCGAGCTTGGTGGTGCCGGAGACTTTTTTGATGGCTTTGGTTTGGGCCGCCGATCCGACGCGGGAGACCGAGAGGCCGACGGAGATGGCCGGGCGCACGCCCTGGTAAAAGAGGTCGGTTTCGAGGAAGATCTGGCCGTCGGTGATGGAGATGACGTTGGTCGGGATATAGGCCGAGACGTCACCCGCCTGGGTTTCGATGATCGGAAGTGCGGTCAGCGAGCCGCCGCCGTAATTCTCATTGACACGGGCCGCGCGTTCGAGCAGGCGGCTGTGGAGGTAAAAGACGTCCCCGGGATACGCCTCGCGGCCGGACGGGCGCTTCAGGATGAGGGAGACCTGACGGTAGGCGACCGCCTGCTTGGAAAGGTCATCATAGACGATGAGGGCGTCTTGCCCTTGGTCCATGAACCATTCGCCGATCGACGCGCCCGCATACGGAGCCAGATATTGATTGACCGCGGAGTCGGAGGCCGAGGCGCTGACGATCACGGTGTACTCCATGGCGCCGGCATCTTCCAGCGTCTTGGCCACTCGCGCGACGTTCGATTGCTTCTGGCCAATGGCCACGTAAATGCAGTACAGCGGCTTGTGATTTTTAAGCCGCCCCTGTTCGGCGGCCTTGTTCTGCTTGGCCTGGGAAATGATGGTGTCGACGGCGATCGTCGTCTTGCCGGTCGAGCGGTCGCCGATGATGAGTTCGCGCTGGCCGCGACCGATCGGGATCATAGCGTCAATCGCCATGATGCCCGTTTGCACCGGTACCGAGACCGATTTCCGCGTGATGATGCCGGGGGCGATTTTTTCGACCGGGTA
>JBJXFS010000046.1:0-6946 GCA_046155625.1 Verrucomicrobiales bacterium
CCTTCCGCATGAAAGACCGTTCAGAATCCTGACGCTTTCACCCCCTCCTCCCTCCCAATACAACCCCCTTGCCACCACGACTTTTAAACCGCCCACTTTCCACGACGTTCACGCCGCCGGCCACACCTTCCCGGGGGAGTGAACTGAGACACCCATCAATGGGTCAGCCGATGGAAGGTGCGAAAACCTGGGGCGACTGCTGAGGGGTTCGGAGTGCCAGGGATGTCAAAACAGCCCGCGCAAGGTGGCGAGGGACACTTTTTCCAGTGCGATTCGGCAGTCGCCGGATTCCCTCGGTCGCAACGGAAGGGGGTCGGTGAGGCGGCTGGTATTCTTGCGCTCACGCGATAATCTGCCTCTTCATCAGTTCCGCTTCATTTAACTTCATGCCCAGCCCTGGCGCATCGGACAAAACCACATGCCCCGCTTCCACCCGGTCGGGGGGCTCGAAAAGCGTTTCCATCCAGTCTTGCCACGAGATGCCCGGATGCTCCTGAAAAAACAGGTGTGGAATCACCGCGTTGATATGCGAAGCGGCGCGGATGCCGATGGGGGAAACGTGGCCGTGCGTTGCGATCCGGATGCCCATGCCTTCCGCCAGCGACGTCATCTTGAAAGTTTCGAGAATGCCGCAATTCCAAGTCACTTCGGGCTGGATGAAGCTGACCACGCCGCTGGACAAGGCGCTAGCCGCCTGCTCAATGGTCTCGAAATGTTCTCCCGTCGAAATCGGAATGGAGGTGGACGCCGCCACCGCTTTCAGGTCCTCGGGATCGTTGGGAAGGCTCGTGGGTTCTTCGAAGAAGACCGGTTTGAACGGCTCCATCGCTTTTGCCATCCGCTTCGCCCCCTCCACGCTCATTCGCCAGTGGCCGTCGCAGCCGATCTTGTAGTCGTCGCCCAGAACAGCGCGCAATCGCGCCAGGTAATTCTCCGTCGCCGTGATGTCTTCCGGGCGGGGCAGGTCCTGGATGCGCACGCCCACGGTGCGCCATGGGAGGGTGACGAAAGGATCGCACTTGAGCATCTGGACGCCCCTGGCCTTGGCGGCCGCCATTTTCTCGATCGACTTTTCCAGATTGGTCGCGCCCCACGTTTGATACACGGGGATGCGAGTGCGCAGCGCCCCCCCCAGCAGATCATAGATCGGCTTTCCGGCAATCTTGCCCGCGATGTCCCACAGGGCGATTTCCATGGCGGCCACCGCGCTGGTCCAGAACCTTCCTTTTCCCAGATGCTTGAACTTCTGAACAAAGGCGTTGATGCCCAGAGGATCCATTCCAATGAGCGATGGGGCGAGCTTCAGAATCTCGGCGCGGACGGCCCTGGCCGATTCCGCCGATTCACAGAATCCTTCGCCGATTCCATCGACTCCCTGATCGGTCCGGATGCGCGTCAACACCCAGATTCCTCCACCGGGGTAGGAGACCAGCAGCGGCTCCGCCGTGATGATCTTGATCTTTACTCCCTGCTTGGCCGCTTGAAGCCTGGTCTCAGCCGAGGCTGTACGGGTCACCGCCAGGGGCATGGCCGCCGAAACGGCCGCAGCGCCGACAGCTGCTTCATGAATGAATGCTCGGCGAGTTGGCATCTGATACATTTCCTCCTTACTTCAACTTCGACACGTCCAGCGCAAAGGCTGCCGGTCGGGTTCCTTTCCTTTTCCAGTGATCCCGGCCCTCAAACTTGAACGGCGTGGGCGTGTAGTCGCCGACCAGGTCCACCCTGGTCCCGCTCTCCGGGATCTGGTCTTCCAGCCCGAGGCTCCAGTAGACTCCGTTGACGAGCATTCTCCGCGTGCCCGCCGAAAGCAGATCGGTCGAGGCACCCATGGTCGTCGCAAAGACGCGCCCGCTTTTGCCGCCGGGGACCTCATAGCTCTTCGTCCAGGCCACGGGCAACATGGGATCGTTCGGGTTGTAACGATCTTCGCCCCGGTCAGCCGTCGGGTTGTGCCCGATGGAGGCTACTTCATCGTCGTCCGGTCTCATGCCGAAGAACTTGTCATCGGGTTGGTACTGTCCCTTGCGGTTCATCACCTGTCCCATGATGACCGGCGAGGAGTCGCCTGGAAGAGGCATGCGCACCGCGTAGACATCGGTAGGACCCCAGATCTCTCCGTCCTTCAGGCCGCGCACAATGGGGCTGTCCTTCGCTTCGCTGGCCACCAGGCCGCGCGTGCTCTGATGATTGTGGTTGCCGTGATGGTAGAACCAGGTGTCGCCCATCACCAGGCCTCCAAAGCCTCCCTTCCATGCCTTTTGGTCGCCCTCGTAACGCGGGTCGTAATGGACCCAGTTCTTGCTGCCGTTGTAACGGTAGTCGTAGTGGATCCACTCTTTCCTCTCGTGCGGAATCCGGAAAGCGTGAGTGGAGGTCCGCATCCCGACGATTGGCCGCCCCGATTTCAAATAGTCATCGATGTGACGCATCTGCTCGTCACGGAGATTGCGGAAGCGGGTCGCGATGACCATGAGGTGGGCGGTTTGGAGAGCCTCGAGACCGGGAATGTTGCCGGGGTGGTCAGGGTTGATGACCCCCGTATCGGGGTCGATCGCAAACAGCACGGTCGCCTTGAATCCGTGGTATTTCGCGAGGATCCTTCCGAACTGGGTCAGGGACTCTTCGGACCGATATTCTTCGTCGCCCGAAACGAGAACGATATGCTTGCCCCTGCCGATGCCGGTGTCTCCGTTGTAGACGACCCATTGCTCGTCTGCTGCGGCTCCCCAACACATCGCCGCGAGGGCGAGCGCAGCATTCGCGATCATCCTGCTCAGTCCCGGACGCCCGGTGGTCTTGCCTCTGTTCATCGTTGGTTTGTGGATTTTGCGTTCCATTCCGTCAAGAACTCTCGCCGAAATTGTTGCTGATTGGATTTCAGGGTCGCCGCATCCGCCGCCGAGCCGGTCCACAAGTTCGTCCAGCCGGCGAACGAGTCGCATTTCAAGTCGCCGGGCTTGAGCACCGCAGGTTGGTCCGAGGCGTTGAAGACCGCCAGGATGGACGCGCCGGCACCCGACGGTTGCCGGCGGAATGCGACCAACCGCCGTTTGTCGTCCAGTAACGTGAACTCAAATTGGCCCCTGCGGAGAGCCTCATGGCGGGCGCGCAGTTCCGCCAACCGGCGATGAAAGGCGAACAGGTCGCCATCGGGCGAGACAGTGTTCACGGGACGGCTCTGCCCGAACGGATGTTCGCGCTCGGCCGCAAACTCGAGATCCGGCCACCGCATGGGCTTGCGGCAGTCCGGGTCATCAGCGCCCCACATGCCGACCTCGTCGCCGTAGTAGATGAACGGGGCGCCCGGCGCGAGAAATTGGAATGCGACCATCTGCTTCCAGCGCTGCTTCTCGACGGTGTTCGGTGCGCGAACGGAGTAGCTGCGATTCTGCGAAACGCTGCTCTGGTGATCCTGGCGATGCTTCGGGTTTACAACCATGGCACCGATCCGCTCGGTATCGTGAGAGCCCAGCAGGTTCTGCAAACCGAGGCTCGGCCCGTAACCGTAATCGCGATGGATCGCCGTGATCAGTTGCCCCAGCTCCGTCGCGCGGATCGGTTCGGGCTGATTGAAGAACTGATACACGGCATCGGCGAACCGGTAGTTCATGACGCCGTCGAAGGCCTGATCAAGCCAGGGAGCGGCGTTGCGCAGTTTGATTGCCCGGTAATCCTCCCACCAGATTTCACCGGTGATGTAGGCATCCAGGTTGATGCGCTTGACCCAGCCGCGAAACTCCTTCCAGAAACCCATCGGCACTTCGGCGGCAACATCCACCCGCCACCCGTCGATCCCGTCGCGTGGATTGCCGTCACTATTGGGATCCATCCAGCGCCGGACGACATGGCGAAAATGTTCACGGATGTCGGGGTGAAGATTGTGCTCGTCGCGCGCGAGTTCCGGCAAATCCTGGAGGCCGCTCCACCCGCGATACTCGAACTCGTCGGCAGGCGTGGCGGGATCATCCCAACGCGTGATGTGAAACCACTTGGCAAACCGGCCGTCCGGCCCTTCACGCTTCGCGCGCTGCAACGCCCAGAATGGGACACCCACATGATTGAACACGCCGTCGATGATGAGCCGCATGTCGCGGCGATGAACTTCCTCAATCAGCTTGAGAAACAGTTTGTCCGCCGCCGTCCATTGCCAAGTGGTGGGAGCGGCCGGATCCTCGGCGGCAAACAGCTTCATGTCACCCGCCGGGTCGGGACCGAAATGTTTGTCCACATGCTGATACATGGCGGCGCCATACTTATGGAGAGACGGCGATTCGAAGATCGGGTTGAGATAAAGCGCGTTGACGCCCAGTTCCTTCAGGTAGTCGAGCTTGTCGATGATTCCCTGAAAGTCGCCCCCATAGCGTCGCAACTGGGCATGGACATAGAATCCTTTGCCGTCCCGTTCCCAAGGCTGCAGCTCATACCAATCGCTTGTCCATGGGCTGACGCGCCAGCCGGGCGGAACGAAGTCGGGCCACGTTCCGAGGAGGCTCGCGGGGGTGGGGTCATTTGTGGGGTCCCCGTTGCGGAAGCGTTCCGGAAAAACCTGATACCAGACGGCGTCAGCGGCCCAATCCGATGGGGCCGAGACCGCGACGAATGCCCACCGAAGAACGACGATGAGCAATGTCGCAGCCGCCCACCGGCTCCTCAGTCTGCGTTTCATGGACGGCCCGGGTCTGACAGGAATTGGCTTCCGGGGGCCGGCGCTGAGAATGGAGACGTGGGTCATGGGCGAGGGGGTGGGAAGGGGTCTGCCACGAACTGAACGAGCGTAATGAACGCATCCGGTTCCTCAAGCTACGGTTTCGACCCCAGGCCACTCTTTCACCGCATGGGTGACACATTTGGCCGGGCCCAGGTCCCGGATGCGTTTCAGGTGAGAGGCCGGTCATCCCGCCATTCCTAACCCAAAGGCTCCCTCATCAATAGCCGAATGATACTCGAGAGGATCAGGGATTGGGGGGCCCGCTAAAGAGAAAGTGCGAGGCGTCATGCGGTGATTCGGGCGCTGAAAAAGCAAATTCGTATCAGTTGCTTGAACCTGGCATTCCGATTTGGACGAACACAGCCTGTCAAGCCCACACCGGGCGCGAAACACGCGACACCATCCAATCCAGCCGCCGAACCAATGAAACAAATCGTCACCTCCGTCCTGCTCGGCGCCATGACCTTGGCCAGCCAAGCCGTCGAATGCCATACGAAGACTTCCAAGACCATCGTCGAAGTCGCCGTCGGCGCGGGATCGTTCACCACCCTTGCCGCCGCTGTCGATGCGGCCGGCCTGGTGGACACCCTGAATGGCCAGGGACCCTTCACCGTCTTCGCACCGACCTATGCCGCCTTCGCCAAGTTGCCCGAGGGCACGGTGGTCGTGACCAAGGCGGGCAAGGTCCAGTGCGACACCACCCGGGCGTGGATGCTGCGCGAGGGACTGAATCAAGCCTACCGGGCTGTGAGCCGCTAACCATTACCTCTCGTCGGCCGGCTGATAAGAATTGGCTTCCGGGCGCCGGCGCTGGGAACCGAGGCGTGGGTCATGGTGGGGGGGGACTGATGGTCGGTTTTGGAAAGCCACTATGGGAACTTGATTGCTAATTGACGCCATGGGCCGCCTCGGCATTATTGAGCGTGTGTTCATGACTCAACAAGATCGGGGGCTTCAAATGGCATTTCCTTCCTTTTTATCCGAAGTAACAGGCCATCGATTGATGGCTGCCGTCTTATCAGCATTGATTCTGCATGGATTGGGAATCGGCACGTCTGTCTGCCTTGGCCAGGGAGGTCAGGATGCAGCGAGCTCAAATACGAAACTGGATTCTCCCATCATGTCCAAACCGGATTTGTTCAAGCCGCTGACGGAGCCTCCCTGTTCATACTGCGTCAACCAGAATCGCAAAGGTTTTGTAAATGCTGACGATCCCGTTATTGCCTGGATTCGCGGGGCTCACAATGGCGGAGCGATTCCAATGAGACACTTTCTCGCGGCTCCACGAGTGATCAACGATACTTACGGCTTGTTTTTCTTCGACGCCGATGGTGGTTATGTTTCAGCATTCAAGAAAGACTATGGATACAAGTTTCACGGATGGCGAGGTGGCGTGATGGTGGTTGAAGACAAAGATGGATCTCTCTGGTCAGCCCTGACCGGTTTGGCAATCTCCGGACCCAGCAAGGGAAAAAGACTCGAACGAGTACCGAGTATGAAAACGACCTGGTCGCACTGGTTGATGCTTCACCCGGAATCGACTGCCTACGATATGTTTGACGGAAAAAAGTATCCGATGAGTGAGCTTCCAACTGAAATTTCAGCCGACGCAAAAGCGAGTATGGGCAAAGTCGACGATCGGCTCGCCGCTGAATCATTGGTGATGGGACTTGAGGGTGGGAAGAGTCAGTTCGCTATTGATCTGACCGGATTGCAGGAACGAGCATGTTTCCGCGATCAGGTGGACGGGCAAACGGTTGCTGTGTTCTGGTACGGTCCGACTCGGTCGGCGGTCGTTTTTGAAAGCACGCTCGACGGAAAGTCCCTGACCTTCTATGCCGATGAAATCTCCCCGGAAACGGCCCCGTTCAAAGACAAGGAAACGGGGACTCGTTGGACGCTGGCGGGCCGAGGTGTTGACGGGCCACTGAAAGGAAAAGAACTGAATTGGTTTCCATCGATTCAATGTCGCTGGTACGCGTGGTCTCACGAGTATCCGCAAACGAGGCTTCGAAAATCCGAGCAGCCCGCTGGAGATTCGAAATAACATGGTTGACTCTACAGATGTCGAATCGAATTGCGTAGGTCGTTCGCAGCGGTCGATGAAAGGGGTCTTCTGCAATTAGCGTGGTTGGAGATCCAAGGCCCCGAGGAAGAAGAGGATGCGAGTCCTGAATGAATCAAATCGATGAAAGCCGCGAGCATTGTTTTTGAGGGTCTGGATGCGGCTGTTGA
>JBJXFS010000047.1:0-17933 GCA_046155625.1 Verrucomicrobiales bacterium
CCTTCCGCATGAAAGACCGTTCAGAATCCTGACGCTTTCACCCCCTCCTCCCTCCCAATACAACCCCCTTGCCACCACGACTTTTAAACCGCCCACTTTCCACGACGTTCACGCCGCCGGCCACACCAGCACGTCTAGTACGACATTGGTGTCCAGCAGAATACGATCCATGAGCTTCAGCGTTGGTGCTTTTCGAGAATAGCCTCAGCCACCAGCGCACGTTCATCGATTCCAGCCGGAAGCGCGATCACTCCAGTCAGCTTCCGAGTCAGTCCGGACTCGCGCGAGTCGTCCACCCCTCGGAGGCCCAAAAAGTATTCCGTAGCCAGTTCCGATACACTCGTCCGCCGGGATCGAGCATGCCGCTTGGCCTGGCGCACGGCATCAGCCTCGATGGAAAGAGTCAGTTTCACCTTCGCCATACGTGTTATTGTGATCGCATACGTATCGTTGTCAACCCACCGCTCTTTCTTCCCTTCGAGACAAATGCCCGAGCCGGCATGACAGCCGAAGTCGCACCGCTTGGCACTTGTACATTTTTCGTGCTTTTTGTTAACGGAACGACGCTCCACGTGCATGAGAGAAAGTAGCATTCAGGTGGGACGCGACCTCCCGGGCGCGTAGGCGGTGCAGGCGTACCATCTGGCAATGGTCTCCACTTCTCGAGTGATGGTCGCGTGATTCACATACCCGGAGAATTTCCAATTACCGTGTCTTTGCTCATCGCATTTTTCTGGCTTTGGGCACCGCTTGAAAAGGCGAAGAAGGGCTTCCTTCACAACGCTCCCACCGCCTACGAGCCCGGGAGGTCTCGTCCCACCTCCAGCCTCAAACGCCCGTTGAAACTTGTCCTCAAAGAGTGCAAGCTAGTCTTATTCAAGGTGCTAAAAAGGGACATTACAACCACGAAGATCACTAAAAACCATTGAGTTAGAACAAGCGGCCTTGTCATCCATCAGGTGGGCGGCAATAGTTGGCCAACGCCTTGGTTTTTCGCGTGTTTCGTGTTTTTCGTGGTTCCCATCCCGGTTCTTAAGTAAAACGACCGTGGCAAGTCCCGTCGGAAAAGGCGGCATTGGCAGAGTATGCCCAAGCCGCCTGCGCCATCGTGCCTCTATTTTCCTGCCCTCCTCCAACCCCCGACCCCCGACCTCCGACCTCCGACCCCCGACCCCCGACCTCCGACCGCGGCCCTCCCCCGCGACGGATGTCTCTTGCTCCACTCTGGCCTCGGGCCGAGAATGCCGGTTTTCCCGTCCATGTCCCAGCCATCTCTTGCCCCGCCGCCGCCGGAAAAACCCTCGCTCGATTTCATCCGCCAGATTGTGGCGGACGATCTGGCCAGCGGGAAGCATCCGTTTGTGGTGACGCGATTTCCGCCCGAACCGAACGGGTACCTGCACATCGGACATGCCAAGGCGATCTGCCTCGATTTCAGCCTGCCCCTGGAATTCCCCGGCGACGGCGGCCGCAGCCGGTGCCACCTGCGCATGGACGACACCAACCCTGAGAAGGAAGAGGTCGAATACGTCGAGTCCATCAAGGAGGATGTGCGCTGGCTGGGGTTCGACTTCGGGGAGCATTTTTACAATGCGAGCGACTATTTCGATTTCTTCCACGACTGCGCGGTCCATCTCGTCAAGACGGGCAAGGCGTACGTCGATTTCCAGTCGCCGGATGAAATGAAGGCGAATCGCGGCACGCTGACCGAACCGGGCACCCCGAGCCGATGGCGGGACACCAAGCCCGAGGAAAACCTGGCCGAGTTCGCGAAAATGCGCGCTGGCGGCTATCCGGACGGGCACTGCGTACTCCGCGCCAAGATCGATCTCGCCTCGCCCAACCTGAACCTCCGCGACCCCGCGCTTTATCGAATCGTCCACGCCGAGCACCACCACACGGGGTCCCGATGGTGCATCTATCCGATGTACGATTACGCCCACCCGCTCGAGGACGCGAAAGAACTCGTCACCCACAGCCTGTGCACTCTGGAATTCGAGGACCATCGCCCGCTTTACGACTGGGTCATCGAGAATTGCCCGGTGCCGGCCAAACCGCGCCAAATCGAGTTCGCCAAACTGCAGCTCACCTACATCCTGCTCAGCAAAAGGAATCTGCGGCGACTGGTGGAAGACGGCGTGGTGGACGGCTGGGACGACCCGCGCATGCCAACCCTGGCCGCCCTCCGCCGCCGCGGCTACCCGGCGGAAGCCATCCGGACGTTTTGCCGGGTCATCGGGATCACGAAATTTCACTCGCGGACCGACTTCGGACTCCTCGAGAAATGCGTCCGCGACGAACTCAACAAGTCGGTGCCCCGGTATTTCGGCGTGCTCCGCCCACTTAAAGTCACGCTCACCAACTGGCCGGCTGGCCATGTGGAACACATCGAGGCGGCGAACAATCCGGAACGCCCCGAACTCTGCAGCCGCCAAGTGCCGATTGGCGGCGAATTGTGGATCGAACACGACGACTTCATGGAGAGTCCCCCCAAGGAATTCTTCCGCCTCGGCCCCGGCCGCGAAGTGCGTCTCCGCTACGCGTTCAATATTCGATGCGATGATGTGGTCAAAGACGCCGAAGGCCGCATCGTCGAGCTCAAATGCACCTACGACCCCGAGTCGCGCCACGGCGGCAAAAAGCTCAAAGGCATCATCCATTGGGTCAGTGGCGCCCACGCCCAGAGCGTGCCCGTGCGACTGTACGACCGGCTGTGGACCGTGGAGGAACCGACCGGCGACGTGGAGCGCGAACTCAACCCGCACAGTCTGGAGACGCTGCCGGCGGCCCAGGTCGAGCCGGCCGTTGGCGCCATGGCACCGGGCGACCGCTGCCAGTTCGAGCGCCTCGGGTATTTCATCACCGATTCCAAAGACTCGCGCCCCGGCGCGCCCGTCTTCAACCGCATCGTCGGGCTCAAGGATTCGTGGGCGAAGGCCTCGGGAAAGAGTCAACGGTCATGAGATTTTCCTGTCACACTAGAATTCTTCGCCTCCCATTCGGCGCGAATCTCCTAGTATCTGGGCGCCACGCTAGCCGACGATGTCGCCAATTCTCAGTCCGGAGTGATCACGACGGTCCTGGGCGTCCCCAACCACCTGGTCGCGTCGAATTCAATTGGCGGAAACGGCGGTGGCTCCCTCACCAATGAGTACTCCCTCCTGATCGACATGCATTCGCCCGTCGGCAGCCGCGGCACGTGGCGTGCGCTGTACCAGACGAATCCCGCCAACACGGGTGATGGCGACCTGTTCATCCGAAATTCGGACACCAGAGTGGGCGTCTCGACGATCGGCTATGCCCCCGCCATCAACGACACCGTCTGGAATCGTTATGTAGTCGCCTTTGACGCCGGTAATCCCGTGCGGGCCTACCTCAACGGCACCCTGTTCCACACCCACAGCGCCTCCGCCGTGGACGATCGATTCGGCCTCAATACCACTTTTCTGCTTTTCGGTGACGAGGACAACGAAAACAACGCGCTGAATATCGGAACCGTCGCCTTCTGGAATGGAGCCTTGACCGACAGCGAGGTGGCCGCCTTGGGATTCGCCGGCTCACCCGTGCCTGAACCCGCCGGAGCCCTGCTGCTCGCCCTGACCGGGGCCGCCGCGCTCGTCCGCCGTCGGCGGTAAACGGGTCGCCGGCTTGACGGATGGAAATACGAAACACACGAACAGCCGAGGCATTGTCCAACAATTGCCGTCCACCTAATGGATGAGAAGGTCGCTTGTCCTAAGTTAATGATTTTGCGTGTGTTCCGTGACTTTCGTGGTTGCTCCATCGTTTTTTTAGGGAAGCGACTTTCCAGGCGAGGGTGTGAGGGAGGCATTAAGGTGGGACGCGACCTCCAGGGCGCGTAGGCGGTGGAGGCGTACGATCTGAGGATGGTCTCCACTTCTCGAGTGAGGGTCGAGTAATTCAGCCCGGAGAATTATGCCTATGACCGCTCCTGTCCGCGATCGCTTTTCCTCGCTTTGGGCGCCGCTTGAGAAGGCGAGGAGGAGCTTCTCTCACCACGCTCCCACCGCCTACGCGCCCGGGAGGTCGCGTCCCACCTCCACACTCAAGCGCTTGCCAAAACCTTTCTTCAATGGGTTTGAATTCTTCCGATCCAAGGCCCCCACTGGGTTAGCCAAGAGCGTCGTCACTGCCTGCGGCCACCGGCACTGGGCTTCGAGTCCTGCCGCCCATTGCCTGCAAATTCAAATCCCCGATCGTGGACCGGGGCTCACCGGGTTCACGTCGAGAGCGGCGGCCGCCGCGCGCCGGCGTTCCAGAGTCGACGGCGCGGGGAACCAGATGTACAACATGAAATAGACGAGCACTCCGGTCACGCTGACGTAGAACCAGATCGGCCACGTGATGCGGGCGATTTTTTTGTGCCGCGCGTCGTCGCGTTTCAGGCCGCGGAAGAGCGTGACCAGGGCCAGCGGCACGATGGCCATGGCGAGGAGGATATGGGAGAGGAGCATGGCGTAATAGACGCCCCGGATGGCCCCTTCCCCGCCAAACGGCGTGTGCACGCCGCGCACCGCGATCTTGTGGGCCACATAAAACACCAGAAAGACGCAGGACACCCCAAAGGCCGCGATCATGGTGACGCGGTGGGCCTCGATGCGCCGCTGTTTGATGAAAATAAGGGCGACCATCAGGAGCACGGTGGCAACCCCGTTCAGGGCGGCATTGAGGGCGGGCAGGTCGTGGATGGACATCGTGAATAAACGCTAAACGTGCCATCACGATGATTGGAGGCACGACTGAAATCAAGGTGCGTGAAATCCTCAGACCGGGAGTCGGAAAAGCGCCTTGGCATTTCTCGCCCGCGGCGCCACAGACTATCCGCGCCGGCTGACGCAAGCCCGATGGGACGCCATGCACTGTGACGTCCTTGCCTCAATCCCCTGCCCCTATTCACTATGCGCGAGGAAAACGACGAACAGGTAAACATTGCCCCGGCGCGTCCGAGGTGGTGGCTCCTGGCGGGCATCGTGCTCGCGAGCGCAGCGACGCTGGCAATTCTGTGGATCGTGCCGCATCGTTCGCAGCAGCACTTCAACCTCGATTTTGCGCGCGTCGTGCTTGGCACTTTGGGGGCGATGGCGATCTGGCTGCTTTGGCTGTCTCGATTGCCCTGGCGCGTCCGATGGACAGTGGTCGGCAGCCTCCTCGGGGCGCTGGCCATACTGGCGACAGTTTTCCGCCTGCACGGGGTCGACGGAAACCTCGTCCCCATCCTCGAATTCCGCTGGGCCCGTCACACCCTGCCACCGCCACTGAGCCTCGCGACCCCAAGTACCGCGTCAGCTCCAATCGGTCAGGCACCCGGCGCGGCCGATTTTCCCCAGTTTCTCGGCCCGAACCGCAATGGCATTCTCGACGGCCCGGCGTTGGCCACGGATTGGGCCGGGCACCCGCCCGCTCGGCTCTGGCGTCAGGCGGTCGGTGCGGCGTGGTCAGGATTTGCCGTCGCCGGTTCCATCGCGGTGACGCAGGAACAGCGTGGAGAATCGGAGATGGTGGTTGCCTACGACCTGTCGACGGGTCGCCTTCTGTGGTCGCATGCCGACTCAGCGCGTTTTGCTTCCGAACTGGCCGGAGAAGGCCCGCGGGCGACGCCGAATATCGCCGGGGACCGCGTCTTCACGGTCGGCGCGACCGGTTTGCTGAACTGTTTGCTTTTGGAAACCGGTCGAGTGCTCTGGTCAAAGGATGTGGTAACCGAGAATGCAGGCCGCCAGCCAGACTGGGGCCTCTCCGGCTCGCCGTTGGTTTTCGGCGACACTGTGGTGGTGAATCCAGGCGGCGACTCCAACCGCTCGGTCGTGGCCTATGCCGTGCACGACGGCTCGGTGCGCTGGGCGGCCGGCACCGGCGGCGCCAGCTACAGTTCGCCGTTGGCGACTACCATCGAGGAAATCCAGCAAGTGCTGCTCTTCGGAGGATCGTTGGTGGGACACGATGCCCGTTTGGGCACTGTGCTGTGGACATATCCATGGCCCGGAGGGCACCCCCACATCGCCATGCCAGTCCAGATCACTCTAAGTGACTGGATCCTCTCCAGCGGCTACGGAACGGGCAGCGGTCGCATCTCGATTCAGCGGGACGCATCGGGCCAGTGGTCAGCCAACGAAGTGTGGCGCACCAACAGGTTCAAATCGAAGTTCGCCAATCCAGTCAAGCATCGTGGTCACCTGTATGGATTGGATGACGGCGTGTTGGCATGCCTCGATGCGGCCACGGGCGACTTGAGATGGCGGGATGGCAAGTACGGGCACGGTCAGGTATTGCTCGTCGGCGATGGGCTGCTGGTCATGGCCGAAAACGGCGAGGTGGCATTGATCGATCCCCAGCCGGACGGCCAAAAAGAACTCGCCCGCTTCCGAGCCCTCAACGGAAAAACGTGGAATCCTCCCGCTCTCGCCGGCGAATACCTCGTCGTACGCAACGACAAGGAGGCGGCGTGTTACCGACTGCCCACGCGCCGGTGAGGGCGGTTCTTGCATTCGGGCTCAGGCTCACCCCACTCTCCAACTCATCGACTTCCCGTCCAGTGGGCCAACCCGGCAGCGTCTCCGCCGACCACCGACCACCGACCGCCGACCGCCGACCGCCGACTCCTATCCCGCCGTCTCCCGCGGTGGTCCGGCGCGGAGGACGCGGAGGGTGTGGCCGTGGCCATTGTCGAAGGGTTCGACGGTGGCGGTGATTTCGAGGACTGGGTGGCGCACGGTGGCGAGGCCGTGGCGGCGGTAGGTATCGGCGAAGAGTTCGGTTTCGATGAGGCCGGTCCAATCGGCGAGGGTGAGGAACTTCATGGGTTCGCCGGTGATCTGGTGGTGGGTGCGTTGTTCGACGACCAGGCCGCAGGTGGTGATGGTCTGGCCGGGGAAGTCGCCGAGGCGGACGACCGGACAATAGCTGTCCCAGGCGATGTGGGGGAACAGCGAGAGCGGGTGGCCGCTGACGGCGAACCCGAGCAGGTCGGTTTCCCAGACAAGGCGTTGGTGGGTGGTGGGTTCATCGCGGGGGACGTCGGGCAGGCGTTCGAGGCCGGGGGGCGGGATGAGCCACCCTTGACCGGTGGCGCGGGCTTCGGCACCGCCGAACGTGCGCAAAAGAAATTGCGCCTCCCAAAACTGGGCGGTGCGCGGCGCGCCGAAACCGTCGAAAGCGCCGACGCGAATGAGGGCTTCCATTTCGGCGGCGAGCGGGCCGACACGGTGGAAAAAATCGGCGAGCGAGGCGAAGGGACCGCCGCTGGCCAGAGCGCGCTGCCAGGCGGCGGTGGTGCGGGCGGTCAGCCCTTTGGTGCGCAGGGCGGGCACGCGGATGGCGGGGGGGGGACGTTCTTGGTTCTTGGTTCTTGGTTCTTCGTTCGTCGTTCTTGGTTCTTGGTGGGTATTGAAGGCGGGGCCGGGGTGATTGAGGCAGGGCGGGAGGAAGCGGAGGCCGAGCCGGTGGCATTCGAGCACGTAGACGAGCGGGTCGTAGAACCCTTTTCCGTTGGTGAGCACGGCGGCCATGAATTCGGCGGGGTGGTAGTGTTTCAGCCAGGCGGCTTGGTAGGCTTCCACGCCGTAGGCGGTGCTGTGGGCGCGGCAGAACGCGTAGCCGGAAAACCCGGTGACCAGATCCCAGACTTCGGCGGTTTTTTCCGGGGGGTGGCCGCGGGCGGCGGCGGCGGCGGCGAATTCCTGGCTGACCTCGTCGACCACGGACCGTTTTTGTTTGACCAGGGCGCGCCGGAGCACGTCGGCGCGGCCGGGCGAGAGGCCGGCGAAGTCCTCGCAGATTTGGAGGATATGTTCTTCATACACGACGAGGCCGAACGTGCTGCGCAGGCAGCGTTCGAGGGACGGGTGCGGGTAGGTGACCGGTTCGAGCCCCTGGTAACGGCGGGTGAAGCGGAGTTTCTTGTGTTCGTTGGCGGCGCCCGGGCGGATCACGCTGACGATGGCGACCAGGCCGTCGATTTCGCGGACGTTTGTCTGGCGGCAGAGGCTGACCATGGCGGGCGACTCGATGTGGTGGACGGCGCGGGCGCCCCCGCCGGCGATCATTTCCCACACCGCGGGATCTTCCCAGGGTTCGAGGGCGGCGAGGTCAATGGCCACTCCGCGGGCGGCCAGGGCCTGGCGGGCGTCGCGCATGGCGGCCAGCCCGCCTTGGGCGAGGATGTCGAGTTTGACCAAGCCGGCGGCCTCGACCGCTTCCATGTCGAGGTGGGTGGCGGGCCAGCCTTTGGCGGCGGTGAAGGTCGGGGTGATTTCCTGCAGCGGCTGTCTGGACAACACCACGCCGCACGGGTGCATCTTCGGGTGGCGCGGCAGGCCGTCGAGCCGCGCGGCCATTTCCAGCGCGGTGCGACAGGGCTCTTCGTCGAGTGGCAGGTCGGCGCACTCGGGGCGGGATTTCAGGCGCTCGACGAAGCGCGCGCCTCCGGTCGGCGCCGGTTCGTCCGGCACCCAGCCGCCGCCGAACCCCCAGGGGAAATGCGCGGTGATCCGGCGGACTTCGCGGTCGGCCATGCCGAGCACCTTGGCCACTTCGGCGAACGCGCTGCGCGCCTTGAAGGTCGAGAATCCGCCGACCACGGCGCCGTGGGCCGCCCCGTGGCGCGCGAGCACCAGGTTGACCACGTCGTCCTTGCGGTCGTGCGGGAAATCGATGTCGATATCCGGCAGCTTGTTGAGCGCCATGCGTTCGCGGTTGAGGAAGCGGCGGAAGTACAGGTCGAACCGGACCGGGCAGACATCGCTGATGCGCAGGCAGTAACAGACGAGCGAATCGGCCGCGCTGCCGCGCGTGATCCATTCGATCCCCTGGCGGCGGCAGTCCTGCAGCAAGTCCCAAACGAGGAGGAAATACCCCTCGTAGCCGACGGCGGCGATGATGCCGAGTTCTTCCTCAATCTGCGGGCGCAGCGAGCCGGCCCGCGCCCCATACCGTTCGTGCAGGCCGTCGAAAACCAACCGCCTCAGGAAATCACGCGGTGATGCCCCGTCCGACGGCACGTACTCGGGAAACTGCGGCGGCCCAAAGGGAAATTCAAACGTGCAGCGCGCCGCCACCTCGTGCGTGCGCGCCAGCAGCCCCGGGTGGTCGCGACACCACCCCGGCTCGCTGCCGGGTGGCCGGAAATGGCACGCGCCACCCACCCGTTTCTCCGGATGCGGTTGCCGCAACAACGTGCGGGTCCGAATCGATTGCACAATGTCATACCCGATCCGATCGGCCGGCGTGGCATAGTGGACGCGCGGCGCAAAAACCCCCGGATACCGCAGCCCGTCAGCCTCGGCCCGGCGCGTCACCGCCTGATAAAACGCCCCAGGAAACAACGGCGCCAGTGAGGCGTCAGCCCCCACCGCCACCAACCCGCCCGCTCGCGCCCCCACCTCATCGCGCGTCAACGACCGGTACTGCCGCGCCGCCACACTCGGCGCCCGGCCGCCGGAACGTCCCCCGCCTTCCCCTTCCCCTCCCACGCCCGCGCCTTCTTCTTCCCCTTCGCCTTCGCCTTCGCCCCGCGCGGCCGCGTCGCCGCTTTCGTTCAACCGGCTCAGGAGTTGGCAGAGGTGGTTGTAGCCGCGGGAGTTTTCGACGTACAGGAGGAGCGGGTGACCCTCGACGCGCACCTCGGCGCCGATGAGTGGTTTGACGCCGGCCTGGCGCGCGGCTTGGGCGAAGGCGACCACGCCGTGCAGGTTGCCGGTGTCGGTCAGGGCGACGGCGGGCAGCCCGTGCTGTGCCGCCAGCCCGACGATGGCTTCCGGGGTGAGCGTGGAATCGAGAAACGAATAGACGCTGCGCACGTTGAGCGGCAGGGCGGGCAACTGTGCCGTGGTCGACGGCCGGCCGATCTGCGCCCGGGGGGCAGTGGACTCGCGGGCACTGGACGGCGGCCGCCTGTCCGCCTCCGGCACCGGATCTTCGCGCAGCCGCATATCGTGCCCGCGCAGGATGACGTGCCGGCCGTGCGTGCGGCGCAGGTCGTCGAGGGCGCGGGCCAGGCGCCGGTGCTGGTCGTGCCGCTGGGCCGGCTCGCCCAACGGCAGTTCGAGGCGCCACCATTCGTCATACACGTTGCTCAACCGCAGCGCGACCAAGCGCAGGCTGACCCGGCGTTTCCAGGCGTGGCGCAGCATCGCGGGCAGGCGACCGTACACGTCCGTTTCCAGGTCGGTCGGCTCGGGCAGCGTTTCGCTGCGCTGGTCTTCGTCCATGTCGTTGTAGCGGACTTTCACCGTGACCGTGCGCACCGCCTTGCCTTCCTCCCGCACCTTCGCCATCAGGTCGTCCGCCATCCGCCGCAGCACCGCCCCCACCCATTCCTCGTCCGTCACATCCTGCGCAAACGTCTCCTGCTGGCCGTACGACTTCGCCGGACCCGCCACCGCCACCACCGGCCGATCGTCAATCCCCCGCGCCAATTGCCGCACCGTCGGCGCCATCCGCCCAAGCACCAACTCCAGCAACTCGACCGGCGTGGCCGCCACCTGCCCAATGCGCGCCAACCCGGCCGCCTGCAGCCGCCCCGCCGTGTGAGGCCCGACTCCCGGCAGCCATTTCGCCGCCAGCGGATGCAAAAACGCCGTCTCCCCGCCCCGCGGCACTTCCACCAACGCCGCCGGCTTCCGCAGCTTCGACGCCACCGCACTCACGAATTTGTTGCTCCCAATCCCCTCGCTCACCGAAATCCGCAGCGATTGGCCGATCGCCCGCCGAATCGTCTCCGCCACCTCCACCGCCGGTCGCCGACACCCGCTCAAATCAAAATACCCTTCGTCAATGCTCGCCTGCTCCACATCCGGCGTAAATTCATACGCATACCCAAACATCCACCGCGAAAACCGCTCGTACTTCTCGAAATCCCCAGGCACCACCACCAGCCGCGGACACAACTTCCGCGCCCGCACCGTCGGCATCGGCGTGTAAATCCCATACTTCCGCGCCTCGTACGACGCCGACGCCACTATCCCCCGCGACTCGCCCCCCACCGCCACCGGCCGCCCACGCAACCGCGGATCCGACGCCTGCTCCACGGACGCAAAAAACGCGTCCGCATCCAAATGCACAATCGATCGAGGCCGCTCGCTCATCGCTTCCCCCTCCCGCCGGGCCGGTCATCCCAAAAAGGGACATTGGAACCAAAAAACACACTCATAGCCAATCAATGCTTTAGAACAGTGTTCATAGAATCAATTGCGTCAAGCATTTTTGCACAGCCGAGGGTTTTCGAAATCGGGCGGGCGGCGACAAGTCGCCACGTATCGTCAGTTCCAGAGCTGGCGGAGGAGTTGGCCAGGACGGTGGCTGAGCGCTATACCCTCGAGGAACTCAGTGGAGCAGGCGACGGGCGCGGCGAGCGCGCCAGCGTTCGAATGGCTGGAGGGCGAGTTGGGAGAGGAGGATGGAGGCCAGGATACTGCCGACCATGGCCCAGAGCGAGCGGTTGGATTGCCAGGAAGCCGGCAGGATGGCTTGGCAGATCCAGACGACGAGGAAGTGGATGAGGTAGATCGGGTAACTGAGTTCGCCGATCCAGCGGTCCCATCGCCAATTCTTGGATTCGGCGAAGAGGAACGGGATGGTGAAGGTGGCCAGCGCGTAGTACGGCCAGGCTTTGATCTGGCCGGGGACCGGAATGAATGGGAAGGCAAGGGTGAGGAGGAAGAAGAGGAAGAAGAGCGGCCAGATCCACAGGCCTTCGGCGGCGCGCGCCCGCCAGGGGGAGCGATAGATGCGGTACGCGACGGTCCCGAGCAGGAACAGGGCGAGCTCGTTCGGGAAGAACCGGTAGGTCCAGGGGTCGTGGCGCAGCCCGAAAACGAAGTAACACGCCGCTCGCACGCCCAAGCTCACGCCCATCACGCCGAGCACGACGGGCAGCGGGCGCCGCACCAGCCAGGGCGCCAAGGCGTAAAACAAGAGTTCCAGCTCGATCGTCCAGGCCTGGGGGATCGCGAGGAAATGCCAGACCGGCGGCTGGCTCGCTTCGAAATCCGCCGTCCAGGCGAGCCGACCCGAGGGCGCGTCAATCCCGAGGAACATCACTTCGTTCTGACCAAAGAGCAGCGCATTGGTCGCCGCGAGAAATGCCCGCGCACCCCCGCCCAGCGATCCGCCGTGCTCGTGCCATGTCTGAAGAGGCGGAAAGGCGTGCCCCCACCATCCCCAGGCCAGCCCGCTCGCCGCCAGCGTGAGAAGAAGCACGCCCCAATACACCGGCATCAGGCGCAGCAGCCGCTGGCTGAAAAAAGTCGGCACGCTGCCCGGACCAACGTATTTTTCATTGAGGATCAGAGACATGTAAAATCCAGACACAATGAAGAAACACTGCACCGCCACGAAGGCGTGCGGCACACTCAGGCCAAAGAGGGCATTTCCGTGAGTGGCTACCACCCACAACGCCAGGAGGAGTCGAAGCATGCCCATGGCGTCATCCTCAAACTTGGACCCGCTCGATGGCCGCCCCAAGCAGGGTCAGTTTTTCATCGATGTGCTCGTACCCGCGATCAATATGATAAACCCGGTTGATTTCCGTTTCGCCCTCGGCGCGCAGGGCCGCCAGAACCAGGGCCGCTGAGGCGCGGAGATCGCTGGCCATGACGGGGGCGGCACTGAGGGCAGGCACCCCGGTGATGATCGCGGTGGCGCCTTCCCGGGCAATGGCGGCCCCCATTCGCTTCAGCTCCGGCAGATGCATGAAACGCTCCGGAAAAATCGTTTCAGTCACCGCGCTGACCCCGTCCGCCAGTGCATACAGCGCGCAAAACTGCGCCTGCATGTCGGTCGGAAAGCCCGGATAAGGTTCCGTGGTCAAGGTGCCGCCCTTCCACCGCTCGCGGCCGTGAATCGTGATTTCGCGCGCTCCCGCCTCCACCTCGAACCCGCTTTCCCGAAGCTTGCCGACCACCGATGCCAGATGCTGATGGTTCGCCTTTTTTAAGGTGACTTTCCTCCCTGCCAGAGCGCCCGCGACCAGGAACGTGCCGGCCTCGACACGGTCTGGAATGACGGTGTGCTCCGCTCCGTGCAATTCTTTCACCCCGTGGATCACGATCCGGCGCGTGCCGGCCCCTTCAATCTTCGCGCCCATCTTGATGAGAAACTGCGCCAAGTCCTCGACTTCCGGTTCGGCCGCCGCGCCTTCAATGACCGTCATGCCCTTCGTCAACACCGCCGCCATCATCAAGTTGTCCGTGCCCAGCACCGTCGGACCATGCTTCCCGCGCATGTTGATCTCCCTCCCTCCCGCCGACCCGCCCGCCGACCGCGCCCGTCCACGCCGCACATGCATGTCCCCCCCTTTCGTCTCGATCGAGGCGCCCAACTCCTGCAGCCCGCGCAAATGGATGTCGATCGGCCGGTCCCCGATCACGCAGCCGCCCGGGACGGAAATCGTACATTTCCCAAGCCGACCGTAAAGCGGCCCGAGCACGCAGATCGACGCCCGCATCTTTCGCACCAATTCGTACGGCGCCACATGCCGCACGGCCTCCGCTCGCACCTCCACCGTCCCACTCGCCCGCTCGACCGACGCCCCCAGTTGCGTCAGGATTTGCGTCATGTAGTTCGTGTCGCTCAAATCAGGCACCCGCCGGATCACGCACGGCTCTCGTGTCAACAACGTCGCCGCCAAAATAGGTAGAGACGAGTTCTTCGACCCGCTCACCGTCACCGCCCCGTCTAAGACCGCGCCTCCGCGAATGAGGAATTTGTCCATCGCGACCCATGGAGGCTCGCCCACACCGAATTGCAAGCCCCACCACGCCCCTCCCGCAAATCATTGGCTGACAATCCATCATTTTGGATTTGGACCTCCGAAAACGCCCTGGGCCACCGCCCGCCACTCCCTGCCACCACCCATTCAGACTCTTCATCGCGCCGGCGCGGAAATCCGCCCTCCGCCCTCCGCCCTCCGCCCTCCGACCGCCGCCCTCCGGCCGCCGCCCTCACTGCCCCGATGGTATCAATCTTCCTTCGTTGCCTTGCTGCAAGGTACTGGGCCCGACGAGCACCGAGAGTTCCTGACGCGGGGCCACGGGATTATTCGGTTGGTGGACCAAAACGGCGGATGATTTGGTCTTGAGCGTAGGCGTCAGGGCGTAGACGACGACTTCGAGGCTGCGCTCCTCGGGTGGCACTTCGGCCAAGGGTTCGACCTCGAGGACGAGGGGGGTCAAGCCGCGGCGCAGGCCGCCATGGACGACTTCCGTGGTGGCGCGACCGCTGACGACGTCGCGATGGAAATCGCCCAGGCTGACTCGCGTGGTGTAACCGAAGGAGGCCACGCGAATCTGGGCGGAATAATCCGGCACTGGACACGGGCGCGGAACGGGCGGCGCCTCGCCGGTCAGCGCGAGCGGGGGCACGTTCAAAAAGCCCAGGTCACCGCGAGCCACGGCCGCCGACTCGGCCGGGTAATCGCGAAAGTTGAAATACCGGCTGGCGAAAAACCGCCAGCCGGCCGGCTCGGACACAAAATCAAGCACCAGCACGGCGTCGGGCGGGCGCCGGGGATCGTCGAGCTCGAAGTCGATGCGGCCGTGGTAGACGAGGCGCGCTTGGGCGCCGAGCTGTTGGGTGCCGACCAGCCGGAGTCCGCGGATTTCCGGTGGCGCCATGGCCAGGGAAAAGAGGGCGCGCGGCCACTCGCGTTTCTGGCTCACGATGGTGTTGCGCACCATCATTTGGCGCGCCCGGGCCGTGGTGCGCGACCAGGCGGCCAGATCGCGGGAGGCCATGGCGGATTTCCACGAGGCGTACAGGCGTTCGAGCTCGGCGGCCAGCGGTGGTGGCACCGGCGCGGGCTGGGCCGGGGCGGGCCGAGCCGAGCCGGTCAGGCTGGCGACGGCCAGCACGACCAGACTGCGGCGGAGCAGGCGCAGAAGGTTGGACTCCATGGGGGCGGGGCCGGTTCGAGCCGGTCGGCGCATCGTCGAGCAACCGGCGTCCCACGCCAGAAGAAAGTGAAAAGTGGTTGCCCCACGCGATGGTTGCTCTATCCACGTGCGCGTCGCCTGTGAATTCCGTGCAGGCCTCGCCTTCCTTCATGCCAGTCGAACCCCGACTCTCCGGGCGCCGCGATCCCATGGAAACGATGGACCGCAACCGCGCGTTGTTGGCCCAGGCGAACGGGTACGTCTACAAGGAGGTGGGGGGCCATGAACTGGCCGCCTGGGTGTTCACACCGCCGGACCACTCCGCGGCAAGCGCGGCACCCGTCGTCCTGTTTTTCTTCAGCAGTGCCTGGGAAAGCGGCCTGGTGAGTCAATTTGCGCCGCACTGCCTGCATTTTGCCCATCGCGGGATGGTGGCCATCACGGTCGAGTATCGGACGGCCTCGGCCCACGGCGCCGGCCCGCTTCAAGCCATGGCCGATGCCCGGTCCGCCGTGCGCTGGGTCCGTCGCCACGCCACTGAATTGGGAATCGACCCGGCCAAGGTCATCGGCGCCGGTGGGTCCGCCGGAGCCCATGCCATTTTGACCGCGGCCATGCTCCGCGAGAAGGAGTATGACGAACCGTCCGATCCCTCGGATCAATCGTGCGTACCCGACGCCTTGATCCTCTTCGACCCGGTCGTCGATGTGGGCGACCCGCGCCCAGGTGGCAAATTCGGACCCAATCGATTCCCGTCCGCCCACGCCGCGCGCCAAGCCAGCCCGCTCCGCCGTGTCCGCGGCAAGCTCCCTCCCATGCTCCTGCTGCACGGCACGGCCGACCGACTACTCCCATTCGAAACCACCCGGTCGTTTGTCCGTAGAATGCGCCGGTGGTTTCGGCGCAACGACTGCCGCCTCGTCCCGTTCGAAGGATGCGGGCACAGCTTCTTCAATTTTAATGTGGACCCCCGGTTTTTTGAGGCCACCCTCCAGGCGGCGGATCAGTTTTTGGTCGACCGGGGTTTCCTCAAACCGCCCGAGCCCACCGAGACCGATTGCCGGCTCTAACCAGGCAGAGTCGCTCCCCGGCATAAGGACTGCCCCTGATTGCGGGAATTCGGGGCCACCTCCATGATATTTTCCCAAGCCGCTTCTGTTCCCGCGTGCCTTCTTCCATCGGCGGCCGCCGCGCCGCTCCATACCCTCAACCCTTAACACCCGTCATCATGAGCCAACCAACCATTACCGCCTACCTCAAAACATATTGTGGCTGGAGCGAAGGCGTGCGCGCCGTCCTCCGGAAACACGAATTGCCATTCGAGGAAAAAGACATCATCAAAAATCCCGCCTTCCGCTGGGAAATGGAGCAAAAAAGCGGCCAACCACTCAGCCCCTGCGTGGTGGTCAACGGCCAGATGCTCGCCGATGTCAGCGGCGATGAAGTGGAGACCTACCTGGTTGCCCACCATCTGGTCGGCGCGAACGAGGCCACGACCGAAGTGCCGACCGATCGCGGCTGCAGCGACGAGCAGCATGCCGCCATGGCCGCCGGGCTTTCCGGCCCAGGAACCGCCAAAGTCCGCCTGATCCAGTAGCCTGCCGCCAGGACAAGGGGAGCCGAACCCCCACGTCTCATGCTTCCTTGGTTCTCCGACGGCCGGTTTCCCCTGTACCTCGCCCCCATGGCGGGGGTGACCGACTCCGTGTTCCGCGGCCTTTGCAAGGAACTCGGGGCGGATGTCATGGTCACCGAGTTCGTTTCGGCCGAAGGCATCCTGCAGGCCGATGCACGGACTCGCAAATACACCGATTTCGACGAGGCGCAGCGGCCGGTCGGAGTGCAGCTCTTCGGCGCCGATGGGCCGCGCATGGGTGAAGCCGCCCGCCGCCTCATCGAATGGAAACAGCCGGACTTTATCGACATCAATTTCGGTTGCCCAGTCAATAAAGTGGTCAGCAAAAATGGCGGATCGTCGCTGCTGCGCGACTGTCCGCTTCTCGCCAGCGTGGCCGAAGGCGTGGTCAAAGCGGTGGAGCCCACCGGTGTTCCCGTCACCGCCAAAATCCGCATCGGCTGGGACGCCGAGACGATCAACGCCCCGGCCGTCGTCCGCATCCTCGAGGAGTCGGGCATTCAGGCCGTCGCCGTCCACGGCCGGACCCGCGCCCAAGGCTACAACGGCGAAGCGGACTGGGAAGTGATCGACCACTGCGCCGCCTCGGCCACCATCCCCGTCGTGGGCAATGGCGACATCGCCACCGCCGCCGATGTTGCCCTCCGGCGCCGGACCTCCCGAGTCGCCGGACTCATGATCGGCCGCGCCGCCATGGCCCACCCATGGATCTTTCAGGAAGCCAAACACTTCCTCGCTACCGGCACCCTCCCGCCAGCCGTCCCTTGGGCCGACCGCTGGTCGTTCATGCTCAGGCACGTCCGCCTCGCGCTCGACTCGCGTCGCCACACTTCCGAACGCCACGCCCTCCAACATATGCGCGGTCGCCTCATGGCCTACACCCACGGCTTCCCCGGCGCCAAACGCCTCCGTCTCCGTTTCTCCACCCTCTCGTCCCTGCCCGAACTCGAGGCCATCGCCGAAGAAGCCATGGCCTTCGGTTGATTCTCGGCGCAGAAGGGGCCATGTCCCGAAAGAGCGGCAATATTTGCCGCAGTCCCCGAATACCAACGACTTCGGCGTAAGACGGGTCGCCTGCGACGCCTTCCGACACGCCTCTTTCGCGCAGTACCGTTTCCGCCCACGATTGCGGGGTTCACTCATTTGTGGAAGTTCCTAAAGAAAACCCAGACCAAGAAATCACGACGTTCAATCCGCCCATTTTACCCGATTTCCACTTCAGCCATGGTAGCCCCGCAGCGCACGACGGATTTTTGCACGGTTGTAATGTAGTGTTTCACTGGGAGTGGCGGGCTGGGGTCGCCATGGAAACGAACACGTCTTGACATGGCGAGCGACCGGTCTGAGTCGAATGCTCGAGTCAGTATGGCGGTCTTAGCCCGCCACTCCCAGTCGTCCCCCGATTTTTT
>JBJXFS010000048.1:0-8654 GCA_046155625.1 Verrucomicrobiales bacterium
TCTTCCGCAATCGCTTCCCGGTCCTCGTCGCGTAACTCAAGTCTTATCATGTCTTGCATGTTATATATGACTCGTAAGATATCCAGCTATATTTACAAAATCCGAAAATATGGTGCAGAGAAGTATACCTCCAGGCCTCATCGCCCATCTTTACAAAATGCGCTGGGAAATCGAGAAGAGCTTCGACGAGTTCAAAAACAAGCTCCACGAAAAGAAGGCCTGGGCCACCAGTGAGAATGCCAAGCGCGTCCAAGCCAACCTCATTTGTATAGCCGAAAACCTCCTCCTGCTCCTGAGCCACCAACTCGAACTCGAAGAAGGCGTCCGCAACGAGGCCGAAATCAAACGCCGGGCGGAACGACTCGATAAAGCCATGTTAAAGGTACGGGAAGCCGGCGCCCACCTGCCCCTCCCCGTGCGCAAGGTCCAACGCCTCACGCAGAACAGCGTCAAGTTCATCCGCTGGGTAGCTACCTTGCTCTTTCTCCACGTGCCCTGGAAACACGCCGTAAACCAACTGCGCGCATCTTATGCCACTTTATGACTTCAAATTATGGACTCCGATGCGAAAAAACAGACATAATGTGTGGTGATCAAATTTCCCCGGGCGATTTCACATCGCCGGTCCAAACGCATTTGGCAACCAGTTGCCTCGGCTGTAGCGTGCAGTTCGACGAATAAATGGCTTTTGCAAACCAAACGCTCACGGTCACCAGGACCATGACCGTGAACTGCGACTCCACCACGGACGGCTTCGCAAGAGTTTTCCTCGACCAAACCGTCTCCTTTCAGCTTCCAGTCCGTCTCATGGAAATGGTCCTCACCGAGAACGGACACACCGAACCCTTCCAAATCTCACATCTGACGGGAGGAGAAGTACAAGGCACCAGGGAAGTCGAGATGGGATACTTCAAAGTTATTCCATTGTCTGCCGGATCAGCAGTAATCACCGAGACAAGGACGATTTCGTTTCGGCCAGTGGTGCCCTTCATCTGGACCGGTTCAGCCAACACAACTTATGAAAATACCGGGAACTGGACCCCGAACCACCGGTTACCGTTCGGCATCGACACGGTCATGTTCCTGAGTTCCGCCACCGTCCAGGCGGCTCCTAGCGTCAGCGCCTGGCGCTGGGTGATTGGCAATACGCTTGATTTTAGTGGCTCCGCGGTTCTGCGGAGCAACTCGAAAACAGAACCTTCCCTGACACTCCGGGATGTCGGCTCGCTCCTGCTGGACGGCGGAGCCAGTGTCACAAGCTTCCACGCTGGCATCGGCACAACGACGAGTACGGGTGGCCCGACTCTGACTGTGAGCCGCAAGAATACCCTCTGGAAAAGCACGGGGGACGTGATCATCGGTGCTCCCACCGAGGCCAAGCTCCGGCTCGAGGAGGGGGGCCGTGTGGAAGCGGCCCAGATTGAGACTGGCGGATTCACCGGCGCCAAGGGGCGTATCGAAGTGCATGGCGGCGATACCGACGGCACCCCTTCGACGCTGACAGTGGAAGATTTCATCTTCATCGGCGAAACTGGCACTAATGCAACGGGAACCCTCTTGATTCAAGATGGCGGGCGGGTCAAGACCGGGTCTTTGAGCCTGAATCGAGGCCTGGTTAGCATTTCAGGCCTGAATAGCGTCTCGCTGGATAGCTCGACCCTCATGTATGAAGGATTATTGACAATCCTAGGCGACCTGGGCACAACACTCGAAGTGAAAGACGGTGGGCGGCTCATCGCCGGGAATGCTGTGTTTGGAAACGCGGTGAACGGCGGGAGAATTCTGGTCAACAATAGTGCGACCAACGTGCCGCCTTACCAAGAGGGTCAAATGCCCACCGGTGCGGCCTGGCTCTTGAGTGGTGACATCGACTTATTTGGCGAGAATGGCCCAGCCGAACTCCTTGTCGAAGACAGTAGCGTGGTGAGTAGTGCGGGCGCCTTAACCCTCGGCTCCGAGGCCAATACTGTGGGGAAAGTGACCGTGTCCGACGGCGGCTCGGTCACCGTCGGAGCGCTCATCGTTGGCAGCAAGGGCCGGGGCGAACTGAGCGTCGAGCCTGACGGAACACTGATCAGCGGCAACGCCGCCGTCGGCGCATTAGATCCAACTGGCCGCGGCAAAGTGTTGATCAAAGGCAGCACCCTCACTGATGCGAATTGGACAGTGAACGGAGACCTCGAGGTTGGCGGCGGAACGCTGGCCACGGACATGGAATTCTTCGAGTTGAAGGGACAGGTTATGCTCGACGCCCCCTTCCTCCCCCTCCTGGGCGTGCTCGATGAACGCGCTACGTTGAAGGTCACCGGCAAACTCAGGGTTGATGCGCAAGGGGCTATCGTCGGCAACGGCACGCTGGATGTGCCGGACGCGGATCGCGCCGTCATCAACGGCGGCGTCATCGCGCCCGGTCTCTCGCCGGGCCTGTTGGTCATCAAGGGGAATTACGAGCAGACTCCAGCGGGCCGGCTCTTGATCGAGGTCGGCGGAAAAAACCTGGACCAGATGGATCAACTCGTCGTCACGAAGAAGGCGGCCTTAGGCGGTGAAGTTTCATTCAAATTCCTCAACGGCCACGCGCCCAAGGCAGGAGAGAAGATCGAGTTCCTGAGCGTGACCGGACCGGTGACGGGCAATTTCCCCCGCGTGGACCTGCAAAATCTCGCGCCCGGGTTTCAATTCAACATCGCTCCCGCCGGTTCCAGCGTCAGCCTGACAGCGCTCAACAACGCTGTCTTTGACCCATCCCTGCCTGGCCGCGTCGAAGCCACTGTGACCAGTGTCGCGGGCATCACCTACGCGCACTACACGATCACCACCAGCAACACTTGCGATCGCATCGAACTGGACGGCGCCGTCATTCGCGCCGGCAACGTCACGCGCCAGGGTTTTGCGGGCACGCGCATTACAAGTATCGAGGTAGCCAACTGCGTGAACGAAGCTAAGACCGAGACCGGCGTGCTCGTGCTGGGGGCGTTGCCCCCCGGAAATCACACCCTCGAACTGACCTCCGGCGGCCAGACCGTGCAATCGATTCCCTTCACCGTGCCTGAGGGGAGTTTGCAGACGTTGCAGAATCTGACGCGCCAGCCTGATGGCCGTCTTCGTTTCGAAATCGCGGGTCTGCCAGGAGCCTCTTACAGCGTGGAAGTGTCTCACGATCTGAAACAGTGGGCTTCTGTCAGCCAGGGCCAGTTGCCCGCGACGTTCACCGAAGCCAACGCGGGCACCACTGGCGCTCGCTTCTACCGCGCGGTGATCGGTCCGTGAGCCTGTCCGCCACGGTATGGAACAGGAGGAAACGGAAACAACGGAGGAAGCGGGGTAACCTCAGTCGCGGTTGATCCAGAATTCGGCCGCGGAAAACCGGGCGGCGTGCCATGTATCGGGGTCAGTTCTTGATATTGATATATTGCGGGCGATGGGCATTCTTCCGTCATGGCGCGCAAGCTGAGAGTCGAATATCCCGGCGCGATTTATCACGTCATGAGTCGCGGTGACCGGCAGGAGGTGATCTTCAAGGATGACGCAGATCGCCAGCGCTTCTTTGGGACGTTGGCCGAGGCGTGCTCCAAGACGGGCTGGCAGGTTCACGCCTACGTCCTCATGCCGAATCACTTTCACCTGGTGGTCGAGACGCCGAGGCCGAATCTGGTCGCGGGAATGAAATGGTTTCTTGCCACTTACACCAGCCGCTTCAACCGGCGGCATAAATTGTTCGGCCACCTCTTCTCGGGTCGCTACAAGTCGCTGATCGTGGATGGCTCGGGCAGCGGCTATCTCAAGAGCGTGTGCGATTACGTGCACCTGAATCCAGCGCGGGCGAGGCTGGTGGGGCCGGAGCAGCCGTTGCGGAGTTTTGCGTGGAGCAGTTGGCCGGCGTATTTGCTGGCCCCGTCGAAGCGTCCGGAGTGGCTGCGGGTGGATCGGTTGATGGGCGAGTGGAACATCCCCAAGGACAGTCCGGTGGGGCGGCAACGGCTGGAGCAGGCGCTGGAGGAACGGCGCGGGGCGGAGGAGGGTGAAGAGTTCAAACCCATCCGGCGCGGCTGGTGTCTGGGCGAGGAGACGTTTCGGCAGGAGTTGCTGGCGCAGATGTGCGGGCGGCTGGGGGCGGAGCATTTTGGCGAGGAAAGAAAGGAGACGGCGGAGGCGCTGGCGGAAGCAATCATCGCGGAGGAATTGAAACGTCGGCGGTGGCAAGGAGACGAATTGAAGAAACGGCGCAAGGGCGACCCGGTGAAGGTGGCGTTGGCGGCGCGCTTGCGGGCGGAGACGACGATGACGGTGGGGTGGATCGCGGAGCGCCTGGAAATGGGAACGCGCGGATATCTGAACCACCTCCTGTATCGGCGGAGAAAGTCCGGTGAGTAGCCATGATCAAGACCCAAAATCGCAGGTTCGTCCCCGAAACAATTCACACACCGAATCTCTGAACCGGGGCGCGGCTTTTTCTTTCAGGGAACGACGGTGACGCGCAGGCGCATGTAGATTTCGCCGGTGGCGGAAACCGGGCTGACGAAGGTATGGAGACGTCCGGCTCCGCCGTCGGTGAGGGGGGACCAGTTGATGAGGTTGGTGGAGCTTTCGGCACCATAGAGGATGTCGTCCACGCCGGCGGGAGAGTTGAAGCTGGCGACCATGGTAGAGCCGTTGTAAGAGGGGACGGGCAGCAACTGACGGTCGGGGGCGTTGGGGTTCATGCCGTAAGCGTATTCGAGGAGGTTCATGACACCGTCGCCGTCGGGATTGGCGGTGTTGGCGGCGTTGCCGGTGTTTTCCGTGGTGCCGAAGTTCTGCTGCCGCCAGCCGGTGAGGTCGTCGGTGGCGGAGGAAACTGCCACCCCCCACACCTTGCCAAGATACTGCAATCCGCCGTTGCTCCACGCCAGGCGCACGCCTTTCAGTTGGAGCCCGGCATCGAAGTTTAAGCCCCAAGCGCGGGCCGGACCATCAATCGCCCTGGAGTCGCCTCTGACTGTGCCCGGGTTGCCGTCCACATCCAAAGCGTAGTAGAAGCCGGGTAAATTCCCCGACTGCCCCATGTCCTGCCCGGACCCAAGAACTGTAACCGAGCCGACGAGGTTGCCCGACATGTCGATTCCCGAAAACGTCGCGCCATTCAAGTTAACTCCACCCCACCAATGTTCCACCATCAAGACGTCGGTTTTGGTCGTGGTGGTGATGGGCTGCGCAAAGAACAGATCCAAGGTCTTGTCGAGTTCATCCACACCGCCGGCCTGGTAGATCGTTCCAAAGTCGGCGTCGCCGGTGGTGTTCAACGCAGTGGTCTGCGCGGCGCCAGCCTCGGCAGAGATCCGCCGGTGGCCCCCAAGACCCTCCACCTCCGGATCCCCGAAACCCAACTCCGGAATAATGCCCGGGCCACCATTCGTGGTGGGGATGGCGCGGGTGGGCGTCAACCGGCTCAACGGAATCACTCCCCGGTCATCGCCGAAGTCGACGCTCTCAAACGTGAGCCCACTGCCGCCCAGCGTCATGCCCGACTGCTGGACAATTGTCGCGTCGGCCATTGGCGCGAGCGCCGCGAACGCAAGGGCCGCAAGAAAACGGAAGAAAATTTGTAACGTTTTCAGCTACGAAGCTACGGATAGTAATCTGGATTCTATGGATCGGTAAAGTGCATACCTTGAAGATTGAAAAAAAATCTGAGAAACCGATGAGAAACGGTTCACTGGCCACGTTGGGGAGCGCCCCGAAGCTCCCGTCCGGCAGGAACACCCCTTCGCTGGAGAGAACGTGGAGGTGAGGATGCCAACAGGCCAGATCTCGGAAAGTCTGAATCGCCCCAATCACTCCGGGCACACCGTCGGCGCGGCGGACGAGACCGTGCCGACATGCGTACCCCACGCGGCCGCCATCATCGCAAGAGCCACCACGGATGGGTTGATTCGACTCGAATGGAACCACATGATTCTATTTCCTTTTGATCTGATCTGCCTGATTCCGTCTCTTCTTGCCCGGCGAACTTGCCGTTGGGCATGGACCCATAAGACCAAAAGTATATGGGTTGGTTTGCTGATAGGAATTTGCTTCTGGGTGCGAGCGCTGGGAGCGGGTGCGCCCAGAAGCAAATTCCTAGCAGCGACCGCCCCCGGCGCGACACCTCGGAGATGCGCCCCGAGACGAATCAAGATACTTGACTTATGCGGTTTATGAGTGATTCACTCTCTGCCATGCCTCCTTACCGCCCACCCCTGCGAACCCGGTTCGGCATCTTCCCCGTCCTCCTCGCCACGCTGTGTCTGCCCATCGGCCTTCGAGCCGATCCTTACGAGGTCTGGTTGGTCGATCAGTCGAACTCGGTCGCCAACTATGGTGGTCGCCTCCACATCTACGACGGCTCCGACCTCGAGGGAAAGGCCGCCTCGTCCGCGCGCCCCAACGATGTCGTCGATTTAGGGGCGGAAACCGCCGACCTCTGTCGCGATCTCACGGGCGCCAACCCGGTCCGCCCGCACATGCTCTTCTTCAACTCGGACCACTCCCACGCCGTGCTGGCTTTCGTCGCCAGCGGCCACGTGGTGGTGTTCGATGCGTCGAACCGCCGCCCCCTGTTCGTCGCGCGGTCGTCCCCAGGCTCCGGCGGTGCCCGACAGGCTCACGCCGCGGTCCCCTCCCCTGACGATGCCGGCATCCTGGTCTGTAATCAGAACGGAAAGCTCCTGGAGTGGATCGACACGGACTACGATTCCGGACTCTTCGTCCATCGCCACGACAAGACCGTCAACCTCGCCGCGCTCCAAAACGCCCAACTACCGGACAACGCGCCGATCTGCGCCGCGATCGAGTCCTCGGGCCGGTTCGGTTTCGTCACCCTTCGAGGGGGTGGAGTGGCCCTGGTCGATGTCCAGGCCGTACCCATGCAGGTGGTGCTCTACGATCGGACCGTCTTCGCGCCGGTCGGGTGCGGCACGCAACAGATCGGCGACTGGATGTGGATCGATGCCGGCGGCGGGCTCGCGTCCAAGCTCGACGGCTTCAACGTGTATCGCATTCCCCTCGCCAGTCTCTGGATCCCCCAACCCATCCCGCCGAGTCCGGCTTCGGTTCAGTGGCTGTTCTCGGACCCGAGCGAGAACCGGGACGCTCACAGTATCCAGCCTACGAAACACGGTCGCTACGCCTGGGTGTTTGACCGCACCGGCAACGTAGCCGAGATCTTCGAAACCGAAAACGGCCAGCGGGTGAACACAGTGCCCCTTTCCCGCTTCGCGGGTGAAGACCCGACGCCCGACCTCTCGGACATCTCGCCGTCCGGCAATCGGATCTTCGTCTCCCTCCGCGGACCCAACCCCCTCTCCGGCGATCCCCACGCCTCCACTGGCTCCACGCCGGGCCTCGGGATTATTCAGGTCACCCAAGCGGGAAGGTCGGGCTTCCTCAAAGAAATCATTCGAATCACCAACCCCGATGCTGGCGGCGTCGAACGGGCCGACGGTCACGGGATCCGAGTCCGCCGGAAATAGGGCTCCGGACCCCGCCGCCTGAGCCGAAAAAAAGCCTCCGCACGAGGACCCCTGCGTCGCGCCGCGACAACCCCCGCTTCTCGGCCTTTCGGGCCGTCTCAATGGCTCTTTCAGGAGCCTCTCGCAGAAGGCAAACCCTCCTGTCAGAGAATCAGACAGTCCCCCTCTCACCCCTTCCTGACATGTCCCGCCATCCCGCTCCAACGCCGGCCCATCGCAGCAAAGTCCTATCAGCCATCGTGGTTGGACTGGCGTCGCCTTATGCGCTCCGGTGCTGGTTCTCAACGCGCTCCCGATCGCTTATTCGAACTTGCTGTTTGGATTTCAAACGTCCTTTTATCTTCAATTGCTGCTCACTTTCTCGGCACTGACTGGACTGGCGGCGGACCCGCCGTGGCGCGCGCGATGGTGGATCGGGTTGCTGTGCGGGCTGGCTGCGATTCTCACTAGCGGCTCGGGATTCTTCTCGGCTCTGGCTTTGGTTGGCTGGGCCGTGCTGTGCTGGCTTCGCGGCAATCGGGAAGCCGGCCGGCCCATTACTGCCTTGCCGCGTGCCGGCGATCGGCGGGCGCTGGTCCCGTTGTTGGTGGCAGCCGGACTGATTCTGGTTCCGGGACTGTGGCTGCTCCACCGACCGGAATCCGCGGCGCAACAGCAAGCGGGAAGCCTTGACGAGTTCATGCGAAGCCTGCTGCAGCACATGGCGTGGCCATTCCCGTCTGCGCCGTGGCTGGCCCCCCTGGTCTGGGCTCCCTCCGCGGTGCTCGGGTGGTTGGTGATCCGCGGTCGTGGCGGCGTTCGCTGGCTGGAGTCCGCGCGGGCGGCACTCCTCGCGGCGGGCTGGGTTTTTCTGAACCTGCTGGCGATGGCTTACGCCCGGGGCGCGGGCGCCTTTCCCCCGTTGCCTCGCTACGTTGATTTCCACTTGGCTGGGCTGGCCGCCAACGGCGCGGCAATCGCCCTGGTCTGGATTGAAACCGGCGCCCCGACTCGAAGCCGCATGCGCCACACCTTAGTCACTGCAGGCTTGGCCTGGGCTGTGTGGCGACAACTAAACGTGAGCGTTGACGACAATTAAAATTGACCCCTCTGGGGGCGATTTTCTGGGGTGAAGCGGAGAACCGTTTGGCGCTGGTCGGGGTAGTGTGTGCTGCTCTGGGTTGT
>JBJXFS010000049.1:0-3197 GCA_046155625.1 Verrucomicrobiales bacterium
GGGCAGCACCCGGCGGAGCGCCTGTGGAATAATCACGTAGCGCCAGACCTGCACCGGACTGAATCCGACCGCCCGCGCTGATTCCCATTGCGTTCGCGGGATGCTCTCGACCCCGCCGCGCAAAATCTCGCCCAGATAAGCCCCTGCGAAAACAGAGAGCAGTAGCCCACCGATGATGAATTTGTCATCGAAACCAGCGCTGCTCAACGGGCGCGACAGCAAGGGAGCGAAAATCACGAAGTACCCGAAGAGCAGGTGCACCAACAGCGGCGTGTCCCGCACAAATTCCAGGAACCCGCGGCACACCCACCGCACCACCGGCAGCTCCGAGCGCTGACCGAGCAGAAAGAGAACGCCGACCACAATGCTCCCGGCCAGCGCCGCCAGCGAAACGCCGAGCGTCGTCAACCACCCGCGCCACAATGCCTCCCGGTACTCCCAGGCTGCACCCCACTCCGTCGTCCGGCCCAACCGGCTGAAGACCGCCGTGAAAAACCATGCCAGCCCCGCCGCCAATCCCACGGCAACCGCCACGTTGGCGATTTGCTGGCGTCTGGTCAGGCGGGGCATGGGAGCACGTGACGCGTCCGAAATCATCCGACTCTCAATGCCCACTGCCGGCTTTTTCCGCTCCGAGTCCCGTCTGGGCGCGCACGCTCAGTTCGGCAAACCGGGCTTCCGCGGCTTCGTCGCGGGCGGTGAGCACAGTGCCGAGCCAGGCGCCGAGGAATCCTATTGGGATGCTCACGATGCCGGGATTCGCCAGTGGAAAGATCGCTCCTTCCTTTCCGAAAAGTCCGTTAGGACTCAAGAGAATCAGGATGATCGAGGATCCGAGGCCCGAGGCCAGACCGGCCACGGCCCCTGCCGTGTTGAAGCGCTTCCAAAAGACGGAAAACAAAATCACGGGCAAATTCGCCGAGGCGGCCACTGCGAAGGCCAATCCGACTAGGAAGGCAGCGTTCACTCCAGGCCCGAGATAAATGGCAATGGCGATGCTCACCGCGCCCGTGACGAAGGCCGTGATCCGCGCCACCCGCACCTCCTCGCCCTCGCTCTTCTCTTTTCCATGATGGATCACATTGGTGTAAAAATCGTGCGCAAAACTCGTGCTCGCGCTCATGGTCAATCCCGCCACCACGGCCAGAATCGTCGCAAACGCGACCGCGCTGATAAAGGCAAAGAAGAATTCGCCGCCCAATTCCTGGGCCAGGAGCGGGGCGACCATATTCGTGTTCTCCTTGCCATTGGCGGTCAGAATCTGCTGCTTCTCGAGCAGAGTGGCGGCTCCAAATCCGAAGAATGTCGTCAGGATATAAAACGTCCCGATAATCCCTATTGCCCAAATCACCGAGACGCGCGCCGTCTTCGCGTCCGGCACCGTGTAAAATCGTACTAGAATGTGCGGCAAACCGGCGGTCCCGAGCACCAGCCCTAGCGCCAGCGAAATAAAGTCCAATGGTCCCCACGGATTGACCGCCGCCCCAAACTGCCGCCCAGGATTCAACAAGTTCACCGGTGCTGCGCTGCCCGCATAGTCGGCCTGGCTGACCGCCGTAAAAAATTTTGTCAGGCTGTAGTCGTGCCGGCCGAGCACCATCCAACTGAGCGCAAACGCACCCGCCATGAGCAGGATCGCCTTGATGATCTGCACCCACGTTGTGGCCAGCATCCCCCCAAACACCACATACACCAGCATCAGCACTCCCACTCCAATCACCGCTGGCGCAAACTCCACATTGATCAATTCCTTGATGATGCCGCCCGCCCCCACCATCTGCGCGATCATGTAGATGATCGAAACCATCACGGTGCTCAGCGAGGCCATCGCCCGGACCGGCCGCGGGCTCAACCTGTAGGCCAGCAGATCGGCCATGGTGTATTTGCCGGCATTGCGCAGCGGTTCAGCCACCAGCAGCAGCACGGTCAGGTACGCAACAAGGAACCCGACCGAGTACATGAACCCGTCGTATCCTTTGAAGCAGATCATCCCGGAGATTCCAAGGAAACTCGCCGCGCTCATGTAGTCGCCGGCCACGGCCAGTCCGTTCTGCCACCCCTTGATCGTGCGCCCCGCCGCGAAATACGCCGCCGAGCCGGTCGCCTTCCGCGCGCTCAGCCACGTAATCACCAGAGTGACCGCCACAAACGCCAGAAACATTCCCAGCGCCGGGGTGAATTGAATCGCAGCAATCATGGATCAGCGGGCTTTCGGGGCATCGAGCGTGGCCAGGAGCGCATGCTCCATCCGGTCCCACTCGCGCGACCGGCGGACGTACAGCGCCGCCACGATGAACGTCATGGCAAACTGTGACAGCGCGAAAGCGTAAGCCCAATTCACCGCCCCCCACACCGGCCTCTTCATCGCCTCCGGGAAATACCCGATCAGCACCGGCAGCGCCATGTAGTAAACCAAAAAAAACACTGTCGCCGGAACGATGAACCGCCTCTTCGCCGCCAGCAGAGCTTGGAAATCCGGTCGCTGCTCGATCGCAGTCCAGTCGGGCGTGGTATTGGGGACATCCATCATCAGAATTCCCGCGAGGCTAGGAATGCCACCCCCCGGTGTCAATCGCCCATGACGGGAAAAGCGGCATCGAGGCACCTGACACTCTCCCCGCTCTTCACTGCGGCCGCGTCCTCACTGAATTCGCGCCACTTTGAAAAAATTCCGCGGATCGACGGTAGCCGCCAGCGTGATGTCCCGCGTCGCGCTGGTGGCCGTGAACGCGGAATTGGCCACCTCGGAAAACGGAGCCATCAGGGAAGTCGACTGCACCACGGCATACCGCGCCCCCTCGACCAGCCCCGTCACGGTCAATTCCAACTGATCGGTGGCCGCGACGTAGGCCACGCGCGTGATGGCGAACTCACCACTGGCGAGCCCGGCCGCAATCGTGAAGAACTGATCGCCCTCGATCGCGTTGAAATCCACCGTCGCCGGATTGCCGAGATTTCCCTGGGGCGGAGGCAGACCGGCCAGCGACTGGTTGGAGAAGACCGAATGGCCGTCGTTGGCTTGCACGGCCATGACACGAATCGGACCCGTTGGGTTGCCCAAGTCCGCAAGATCGATGCTCAATTCGAGTCCGGTGGTCACTGCGGCAGCGGCCCCTTGGTCCGCGGGGTTGCCGGCATTGCCGCCGATGCCGGCGGTATTTGACCCGTTATAGGCAACGAGAATGGGCAGCGTGTTG
>JBJXFS010000054.1:0-12164 GCA_046155625.1 Verrucomicrobiales bacterium
CCTTCCGACATTGGAATAGCGAGCAAGAAATTGCCTTCCTGTGCCGGGCGGGCTGAGCCGGGCTGGCTGGGACCTTGAAGGCGGGTTTCGGAGGTGGGGCGTGACCTCGAGATCCCTGGTGGGGACGGCGATCGCGAGGAACCGCGGTTTCAATTCGTGACTATCGGCCACGAACGCGACCTGGTGTACGACGGCAAAATCGACGTTCACTTGCGCCAGGATTCTTTTGTGAAGCAAATGGAGCACGTCGCTGCCCTGGCCACTCTGAGACATCACGCGATTCCACCACGCCACTGGTCTCGAGCTCGAGCCAGATTCTGGCCACCATCGAGCCTCAGGGGCCGGGGCTGGAGGGGGTGCAAGTCAAGTTTTTGTGGCGGGGAAGATCGGTTCCTGGCAATTCGCGGAACATTCGTGGCGGCGAAGCCGATTCGTGATTTTTGCTCACCAGTTTTACTTTGCGGGTGAGGCGGGGGAACTTCCCACGGAGCGGCCTTTTGGCGAGCGATTGCCGGGTTGCAAAGCGGTCGTCTTCCGCGGCTATGCCCGAATGGCACTCAGTTTATCCATGAAACTTTGCCCATCATGGGTATACCACGGCGTTAAAGAGGGGTTTGCGTTGGACCGGCCGCGTGGGCCGGAATCGAGGGATGAGGCGGGAGGCCGGGGGCGAAATGCATTTACGCACACCTCTTTGCCTGGGCCGACGATTCCGCCTCTTCCGGCGGGACTCCAACGCCCGCCATGTCGCACAAGCCGGGAGTTTGCCTGAATGGTCCGGGATCGGGGGCGGCTGATCGATGAGGAGAGGGGCGGAAAGTAAGGGCCGGGTGTATTCGATTTGTATTCGATTTTTTCCGCAAAATGGCGCATTTCACCGCGAATCCCCGCTTTTGCCCGCGACACCCGCATTCTTTATAAACCACTGATTTTCAGCGTCTAAATCTGGTACGAGGTCCGGGACTCGAACCCGGAACCAACGGCTTAAAAGGCCGCTGCTCTACCATTGAGCTAACCTCGCATTGGGGTGAGGGGAAGGGGTGGAGATACGCAGGATGGGGGGGGAGGCAAGGGGAAATGGAGAGGATAGGCACTTGACGGTGGGATGGGCGGGTGGTGTGATTGAGGGATGGAGGCGAGTCCGTATGGTCGAAGATTTCCCGTCATGGGCGGGGTGTATGAGTTGAAAGAGATCGGTTTTCGGCTGGTGATTTGGAGCACGCGGGAGCTGGAGGCTGGGGAAGTGGAGGCGGCGTATCGGGAGTGGCGGGCGAAGGAGAAGCGGGGCGAGGTGGTTCCGGGGAAGACGTTTCACTATGCCTATGCGGTGGCGGAGGGGGGGATGTCGTAGGTGCACCGATGACGCCGCACGGTGCGAGCGGGCAAGACGAGGGGCGCGGCGAACCGGTAATCGCCCCGCCAATCAACCCAAAAAGGGACATTGGAACCACGAAAGTCACGACACACACGAAAATTCATTGGGTTAGGACAAGCGACCTTCTCATCCATCAGGTGGACAAGTGGTCATTGGGCAACGCCTTGGGTTTTCGTGTGTTTCGTGGTTCCCATCCGGGTTTTTGAGGCGTGGCATTCGCTCAGGGCGTCGGCGAAGCTTTGGCGTTGGGGACTGGCCGCGCGGGACGGAATCGATGGCTGAGGCGCGAAGACTTGGGCGGAAGGCTTGTCCGCTCACGCTTCCGCCCGGGCCGGCGAATCCGCCTGAAGGCGGTACTCCAACTCAAAGCGTCTGGTTGGTGTACCGGGTTTACCCGAAGCGCGGAACTTTGGGTTGAATGCTTTTCGCACCTTGCTTCGCGTTCCGCCTGAAGGCGGTACACCAACCCAAAGCATTTCCTTTCTGCTGGGACCTCTAAAACCGGCACTCCCGCGGCAGGCGGGACGCCCGCTCGCCGCGCCGACCTGCTCATGGATGGGGGATTCTGATGAGTCAGCGAGGGCTGGATCGGCTGGGTGGACTTGGGGATTCCAGGTGAGGCCACTGAGCGCGCCAGTGCTCGGGCAGGCGGATGGGGCGGGCGTCGGGGAGTTGGACGAGTGCGAGTGATTGGCGGCACGAGACGAGGTGAGACGTGTCGGCGGGGCGGTGGATTTCGAAGGCGCAGTGGAATCGGACGCGTTCGAGGCGTTCGAGCCGGCCGTGGATGACGAGGTGATCGCCGAGCAAGGCGGGCCGGCGGTAGTCGATTTCGGTGCGCAGGACGACGGCGAACTGCTGGCGCTGGGCCATGGATCGGAGGTCGAGGCCGAGGCGGGCGCCGAGCCGGGTGCGGCAAGTTTCGATGAACCGGAGGTAGGCGATATTGTGGACCACGCCGCCGGCATCGGTGTCGAAAAACATGACTTCCTCGAGGGAGTCGAGCGAGGGGGAATCGTCGGGGGCGGGGGCGGCGGCCATGGGGCAGCATGAGGCGGGTGACGGGAGGGCGTCAACCTGTGGATCGGTGATCCTAAAAACCCGGATGGGAACCACGAAAAACACCAAACACAGGAAAAGCCAAGGCGTTGCCCAACCATTACCGTCCCCCTGATGGATGAGAAGATCGCTTGTCCTAACTGAGTGATTTTCCGTGTGTTCCGTGACGTTTGCGGTTCCAATATCCCTGTTGAGGGGCAGGATGCGCTATGATGGACTGCCGGGATGGACGACGCCCCCCCCGCGGGCGCCGAGGGCTTTGCCGAATTTGCCGTCGTCGACGACCGCCGTCTTGCCGGGAGGAAAGGGGGGAGGGCCCCCGGATCCGGGCGCATCCAGTTCTTTGCGCAGCCATTGCAGGCCGCGCCAGTTGCGCCGCAAGGTGTCCTCGGAATCGGTCTCGTCGCGGTGGTCGATCAGGCCGACAGGCCCCTGCCAGCCGCTGTCGCGGATGACGCGCATCATGGCGAGTTCACGATCGCCTTCGCTGAGGTGCAGGATTTTGCGGCCGCGCCGATCGCCGTCGACTTCCATGCCATTGAGGTTGACGGCGATGACATGCGTTTGCATGGCCGCCCACAGTGACGCGAAGCGCCCGATATGGGGATGGCCGTGGTGAAAGTTGTAGACGATCCCGATGTTGGACACGCCGTCGCGCTTCAATCGATCGATGATGGCGATCTGGTTTTCGGGATCGCCAAACCACCCGCCATGATTGTAGAGCGCGACGCGGCATCCGAGGGGAGCGGCGGCCTGGGCGATCGGACGAATCCGCGCCGCTTCCGCTTCGACCAGGGCCGTCTGACCGGCGGCATCCTTGGGTGGTTCGCCGCCACCCGAGACCCACAATTGCGGGGTGATTTTATGCCGCTCGATCACTTTGAGAATCAGTTTTGCCTCGTCGTCCAGTGTGCCCGGGAACCACCACGCCATGAAGTCGATCCCGCGTTTGCGCATGGCCTCGACCTCGGCATCGAAAGTCGGGATGTGTTCGGCTCGGTAATCGTAAGCGAGCTTGGTGATGCCGAGTTTTTTCAGCATTTCGGCGCGCTCCTCGGGACCGCGCTTTTTGGCATCGAATGGGACGATGCACCACGCCGCCAGATTGTCTGGCCGGAACACATCAGGGGCTTTCTCAGCGGCGGATGGTCCCGTCAGAACGGCCAGCGCCAGGATCAGGTATGAGAGTTTCATCGTGGGTGAATGGAAGTGTAGTCAATCGGCCGCACTTGTCAGTGACGGTGGTGGCAGAAGTGTTGCCCTTTTGCGCAGCCTACAGGGCGTGGGGTTGGATTCCGAAGACGGAGCTGAGGTGATCGATGGCGTCGGCGTGGTGGCCGGTCATGAGGAGGTAGTGGTGGGAGGCGAGGTGGCTCATCAACCGGTGGCCATTGGGCACGCGGATGACGCCGCCGTTGAGGCAGTCGGAGCCAGGATATTGGGTGTAGCCGGTCAGTTCGCCTTCGACCACGGTCAGGGTGGTCATGTCCGGGTGGAGTTTGGCCAGGGTGACCGGACCGACGGGCAGACGGGCGTCGATGGCGCTGGCGTGTTCGTCGACGATGGCGAGCACTTTTGAGCGCAATGTCCAATCGGTGGCGAAGGCCTGGGGGATGACGCCCATGTAGCCACAGTGGGCCACGAGGATGTAATCGCGCGGATCGCCGTCGACTTGCGGGAAGCGGGCGATGCGTTCGTGTTTGAGTGCCGCCTGCCCCATGAGGAACGGGTACAGATTGGTCATCATGATGGGCGCGCCGAGCGAGCGATGGAGGAGGCACTTGCTGAGCATGGCCATGATGTCCGCCTCGCATCCCCAGATGAGACCGCGTTCCTGGTAAAGCTGGTTCCAGGCCAAACAGGGGGTGCTGTCGGAAAAGGCGGACTCGTTCAGGCAGTTGATGCCCACGCCCCGCACGGAGGGATCGTCGCCGAGGTCGCGGGTCACGGCCAAATAGACTTTGACGGCGGCGTGGAAGGCGCGGTGGTCGAGGGCGATGGGCACCTGCCAGTCCGCGGCGGCGGCGGCCGCTTCGTCGTCGGTGATCGCCTTGGCCTGGGCACCCAGCGTGCGGAAACTGCGTTTTTCGATGGTGATGCCGAACGATTCGACCATGCGCCGGACGCATTCGTCCTCCCACCAATAGAAGCGCTTGAAGATGGGTGCCTGCATGCCTTCCCCGGGGTTGTCCTGATAGACGACGAATTTCGATGAGCGCAATTCGCGCTTCACGGCCAGAGCCCGCAGCACGATGCGGGTATGCTCGATGGAATACGGCGCGATGATCCGGTGGCCCGCGCCCTCGCCTCTCATGTACGAGATGATTTCCCAGTCCCACATCGAGAGCGTCCCAAACTCGGAGGTGACGACCAGCGCCGGCAGGTTGAGATCGCGAAAGGCCGGCACTTGGCGGTACGCTTCGCCGAGCAATTGCGGAAAGACGACCGCGTCGGCCGCCGGCAGGCTGGAACCGAGCGGTTGCGCGGGCAAAAACTCGGCGTCCTCAGCCAGCAAGGAGCTCAGGTTGGCGAGCTGGGAGTCAAATCCGCCGTCCCGGCCTGGATGGAAGTAAAGCGGAACGAGGCGGGGGCGTAGCGACGGGGCGGCGTTCATAATGTTTCCCGGCGCCCGCTGGCGGCCGAGGTCAGGGCGGCTTCGAGGACGCGAAGGCATTTCAGGCCGTCACGGAAGTTAGGCTCGAGCGGAGTGCGGTGGGCGATGGCGCCGACGAAATCCGCGACGCCATGGGTGAATCCGTGTTCGTAGCCGATGAGGTGACCGGGCGGCCACCAGTGGCTGATGTACGGATGACACGGCTCGGTGGCCAGAATGGTCCGAAACCCCTGGGCCGCCTCCGGATCACGACGGGAGAAATAGTGCAGCTCATTCAGCCGCTCCAGATCGAAGACCAGCGATCCCTCGCTGCCGTAGATCTCGAAGGTGTTTCGGTTTTTCCGGCCCGGGGCGAAGCGGGTGGCTTCGAACGACCCCACCGCGCCATTTTCAAATTCGACCATCATGAGGGACGCGTCCTCCACGGTGACCGGTCCCCGTGCCGCCGCGCCTCCCGCCCCGGCGCTGAACGTCGCGGCACCTTCGCCGGGCAGCGGTCGCTCGGTGATGAAGTTTGCGGTCAGGCACGACACGGTCCGGATGTCGCCCACCAGATAGTGCGCGAGATCCACGCTGTGCGAATTCAGATCGCCATGCGGTCCGCTGCCGGCCGTCTCGCGGCGGAGGTGCCAGGTCAGCGGGAACTCGGGATCCACGATCCAGTCTTGCTGGTAGGCGCCGCGCCAATGGAAAATGCGGCCGACCTTCCCGTCATCGATGAGCTGGCGGGCGAGGCGGACGGCGGGGGTGCGGCGGTAATTGTGGTTGAGGTAATGCACCACGCCTGCGGATTCGGCGGCGGCCAGCATGGCCTCGGCCTTCGCGACGGAGAGGGCCATGGGCTTTTCGCAGAACAGATGTTTGCCAGCGCGCGCCGCGGCCACCGCCACTTCGTGATGCAGATGCTGGGGGAGCGAAATGTCGACCACGTCGACATCGTCGCGTTCGACCACCCGCCGCCAGTCGGTCTCGACGTGCCGCCACCCCCAGGTTTCGGCAAAGGCGCGCACGGCCGGTTCGTGCCGGGCGCAGGCGACTTGCAGGACGGGGCGGAGGGGCAGGTCGAAGAATCGCGATGCCTGCAGCCAGGCATTGCTGTGCGCCTTGCCCATGAAGTTGCAGCCGATGATGGCGATGCGGATTTCCGGCTTGGACATGACAGAGACGGGATAGGATCAATGCAGACCGGCGGCCACGCCCTTGAGGTATCGGACGCTTTTTTCAACCATCTCCTCCTCGCGCCCCGCGTAGTCCGGATGCGGCATGTCGGTTTCGAAAGCGAGGAATCCCTCATAACCGGCGTCCTTGAGCACCTGCGCGATCTTGTCGATCTCCACCAACCCCTCACCGGCCGCCACGCAGGCGAAATAGCACCATTCCCGCGCGTTCACTCCTTTGACGGGGCGGATGTCCTTCACGTGAGTCGCGAACACATGCTTCGCCAGCTTTCGCGTCGCTTCCAGCGGGTCGTCGAGCACGCGCAAGAAGTTCGCCGTGTCCAGGTTGATGCCGAAATTCTCCGACCCGACCTGGTCGATCAGCCAGAGGATTTCGTCGGAATTGTAATCGATGTGGTTTTCGACGGCGAGTCGGATGCCGTGTTGGGCGGCGCGGTCAGTGGCCTCCTTGAACCACTCGGCCAGGATTTTGAGCTGCGGTTCATGAGGCTCGAACCGAAACATCAGGCTGCTGCCGACCACGCGCATCACCGGCGCCCCAATCAGGCGCGCATGGGCGATGTGTGCCAACATCTCGTCCTTGGCCCGCGCATTCCCGCCACCCTCCAACCCATCCGGATGGCCCCAGGCGTAGACGCGATCGAAGGCCAGGGCGTCGAGTTTCTTCCGCAGTCCGGTCAGGTACGCCTCGCCGAACTCCGGGAAAAAGCACGATTCCAGCGACACCCCGTCGCAACCCAGCGCCTTGGCCCGGTCGAGGAACGAATCCATGGTGTACGGCGTCTCGGCGGGCGATTGGGTGGGATAGACCTCACCGAAAAACCGGTGGTAGCAGTAGCTGTCGATGCCGACTTTCATGGGGGATTGTGAGCGGGGGAATGCGACCTGGGATGCCGGGCGAGGGGAAATCGGAGGTGGAGAAGTTACGATCCCGATGCCACCGTGGCCCTTGAATTTACCACAGTGAACGCCCGCGTCGAAATAAACTCGCGGGCAAAGAAGTTATACGGAGGCGTCTCGCTACCGCGGCGCGCAGGCCGGGCAGATGCCGAAGAATTCGAGTTCGTGATAGACGTGGGTGTAGCCGCTGCGCTTCATGACCTCGCGTTCAAGTGGTTCGACGGGGCAGCTGAGTTTGACGTCCTCGATTTTACCGCACGACGTGCAGACGAGATAATCGTGATGGTGGCCTGGGACGACGAGCTGGAAGTAGGTGGCGCGGTCGTGCAGTCCGAGGCGGCGGACGAGGCCGGCGGCCTCCAATTTCATGACGAGGCGGTAGATGGTGGCTTGGTCGAGGCCGGCCAGGCGAGGCACTTTGGCGAGGTCGGCCAGGGTGGCGGGCTGGTGGTGGGCCGCCATGTGGTGGAGCAGGGCGTCGAGCCCCTGACTGCGTCGCAGTCCGCGGGCGCGGAGTTGGGCGACACAGGTTTCCACGAGGGTGGAAGTCTCGTGGGGCGACTGCGGGTGATGGCAGTGAGGGTCGGCCATGGTGGGGCGAAACGGCGGTGGCATACGACCGATACGCGGGCAGGTGGCTGGGCAAAGCGGGAAATTCGATTTGAGAATGCGCTCGCGCGGCGGCCGGTCCGGGTTACCGAAAGCGACCGGCTGGCGGATGGCGCGGTCGGCTCATTTCATTCATGGACACATCACCGATGGATTCTTCTTTACCCGCTGCGCCCAACGATTCCGAATTGTTGGCGATGCGCCGTGCCAAGCTCGACGCGATCCGGGCGCGCGGCGTCGATCCTTTTGGCGGGCGGTTCGACCCGACGCACCGGCCGGGCGAATTGCGGGCGTCCTTTGCGGAAGGGCTGGCCGTTCGCGTGCTCGGGCGGATCACGGCCTGGCGGGACATGGGGAAGACGCAGTTTTTCGATGTGTCCGACCTGGGTGGCCGGATCCAGGCGTTTCTGAATGCGAAGAATGTGTCGGAGGCGGATTGGCAGTTGTTCAAGGAGGGACTGGACATTGGTGATTGGGTCGGGGTCGAAGGGGAAACCTTCGTGACCAAGACGGGCGAGCCGTCGGTCAAGGTGAGTGGGCTGAAAGTTTTGGGCAAGAGTCTGCGGCCGCTGCCGGACAAGTGGCATGGGGTGACGGACGCCGAGAAGAAATCGCGCCAGCGGTATCTCGATCTGATTGCGAACGATCGGAGCCGGGAGGTGTTTTTAAAGCGCAGTCTGATGGTGGCCGAGATCCGGAGTTATCTGCAGGCGCGGGGCTTCCTGGAAGTGGAGACGCCGATGCTGCAGGCCATTCCGGGCGGGGCGGCAGCCCGACCGTTTGTGACGCACCACAATGCGCTGGACATGGAATTTTTCCTGCGCATCGCGCCGGAACTGTATTTGAAGCGCCTGCTGGTCGGCGGGTATCCGAAGGTGTTCGAGTTGAACCGGAATTTTCGCAACGAGGGGATTTCCCGGCGCCACAACCCCGAGTTCACCATGCTGGAGGCCTATTGGGCCGGCGGGGACTTCACGGTGATGGCCGACTTGGTGGAGGACATGATCTGCTCGTTGGCCGAAAAATTTTGTGACGGGCTCCTGATCACCCACGCCAATGCCGCGGGGGAAACGATTCGCACCATTGACCTGCAGCGGCCGTGGCGGCGGGCGGCGTACCGCGACCTTGTCCGGGGGGTCGACCCACAGTGGTTCGAGTACTCGCCCGAGCGCCGGAGGGACCGTGCGCACGAACTCGGCGTCGACATTTCCCACGTCTCCGAGGATTACGAGGTGACCCAGCAGATCTTCGAAAAACTCGTCGAGGAGAAGACATTTGATCCGCTTTTCGTGACTCATGTGCCAAAGGAGTTGGTTCCGCTGGCCCGTCAGAATGCCGACGACCCGTCCGTGGTCGATGTCTACGAGCTGGTGATCAATGGCCAGGAAATCTCGCCGGGGTACTCCGAGTTGAACGACCCGATCGTCCAGCGCCAGCGGCTGCTCGAGCAGGCCGGCGAGGAGGTCCAGAGCTTGGATGAGGAGTTCCTGCTGGCCCTTGAGCACGGCATGCCGAGCGCGGGCGGCCTTGGTCTCGGCATCGACCGACTGATCATGATGTTGACGGGGGCTGAGTCGATCCGCGACGTGATCCTCTTTCCGCATTTGCGGACCAAGGAGTGAGCCAGAAAAGAGTGAGGAACGAGAAACTATGTCTTCAGCGTCGACTCAACGTCCGGAGCCGCGGCCCGTCTCCGCACTGCCGGGGTGTTATATTCTTCTGATTGGACTCGTCTTGCTGGTGGGGGCAGGGATTTGGGCCGCATACACATTGGTCAAACAGGCGGGCGAACTCGAAGCGTTCACCGATCTGGAACCCGCGCCCCTGGTCGTCGTGGAACCCGCGTCAGCCCGGGTGGCCGAGCTGCAGAACCGTCTGAAGAACTTTGGTGATGCCGCGCTGGCCCGACGTCCGGCCGAATTGCGGATGAAGGTTCAGGATCTGAACGACCTTCTCGCCGGTTCTCCTCGCCTGGTAGATCTCAAGACCCTGATCCGCGTGCGCCAGATCGGACCGGACGCCACATTTTCTGCCGACATCCGATTCCCGATGAATGCTCTGCCCGGAAAACGGCGGTATCTCAATGGGGAAATGGACGGCCGATTCGGTCTGCACCCCGAAGCCGGTCTCTTCGTCAGCGTGCTCGACGTCCGGGTCCCGGGTCGCGTGGTCCCGCCCGGCTTCATCGATGTCTACCAGCGAGGCATCCTGCCAGGCAAAAACTTCGGCTTCCTGGACGAAATGGTCCTGCGCAATTTCCGCGACGATCCCGCCTTCGCCGTCCCACTCACCCGCATCGCCACCCTGACGTCCGAGGAGGGGGCCTTGGTTCTTTCAACAGTCAAAGCCCAGACGAAATCGGCCGCCAGCGACGCTCCCCCTGCATCACCCACCTCATCACCTCCTCAACAAAAGGCTGAGGAATAGAATTGACGGAGGTGGTGGAAATTACATATAATATTACAATTAATAAGAATTAAACCATCATGAAACGAGTTCTTTCACTTTTCGCGGCCAGTGGTTTGGCGCTGTCGGCAGCCGGTTTGGGCTGGGCCGACGAGGCATCGGCGAATACGCCGGCGCCCGAGACAACGACGGGAAACACCGGTGCGCCGGCCCCATCCACTCCCGCCACCCCAACCCCTGCGCCTACGGCTGAAGACCAGTATGTCGACGGGCTCCGAAAGGAGTTGGCGCGGTTGAGCCTGGAGCGGGACAAATTGACGGCGGAGAATCTGATTGCCCGCGCGAAGTTGGATAAGGAACTGGCGGAGCGGCGGGCGGACTTGGAGCGGGAAAAACTGCGTCTGGACGAGCAGCGGCAGAAGGAAGAGGCGCAGCTGGCGCAGGAGCGGCGTAAGCTCGAGGAAGAATTGCGGGGACTGCGATTGAAGAGCGAGCAGTTGACGCTGGAATCGACGGTGACGAAAGCGCAAGCTGAAATTCAGCAGACGGAACAGCGGATGAAGGAGGCCGACGCCAGAGCTCAGATAGCCGCGCTGCAGGTGGGCATGGAGAAGCAGGAGGTTGAATTGACGGCGAACAACTACGCCAACACCAAGGCCGTCCGTCTGGAGAATCCGCATCAAGAAAACACATTGATCATCAGCGATCGCCGCATCGCGCTGAACGGTCCGATTTCCTCGGAGACGGCCGATTACATTTCGTCCCGCCTCAACTATTTCAACAACAAGGACGCGACACTGCCCATCTTCATTGTCATCGACAACTCGCCCGGCGGATCGGTCATGGCCGGCTACAACATTCTCAAGAGCATGGAGTCAAGTCAGGCACCGGTGTACGTGGTGGTGAAGTCATTCGCCGCGAGCATGGCGGCGTGCATTGCGACCTGCGCCGACAAATCATTCGCGTATCCGAACGCGGTTGTCCTGCATCACCAGATCAGCAGTGGATCATTTGGCAATTTAACCATGCAGCGCGAAAACCTCGCCGAGATCGAGGAATGGTGGCGTCGGCTCTCGCAGCCCGTGGCCAAGAAGATGGGATTGACCACGGAGGATTTTGTCAAGCGCATGTACCAGGAAGCGAGCAGTGGCGATTGGTCGGAATTCGGGGACAAGGCGGCCGAAGTGAAGTGGATCGACCACGTTGTCGGGGAAATTCGCGAAACGGCCTTAGTCAAGAACCCCGATTCGGCACGTCCGCCCGCCCCGAGTGCGCCAGGAATCCCCATGCCGGCTCCCCGCTCGCAAAACGGCCTCGAATCCGGCTTTACCAGCCAACCGCCCGTGGCGGAATCGGTCGACGACAAAGGTCAGCCCTACATGCGCCTGCCGCGGCTGGCACCCAAGGACTTCTACTACCTGTACAATCCTGACGGCTACTACCGGCTGAACTGAGTGCGCCGAAATGAGCTCACACTCAGGGCGTTTTCATCTGTTAACCTAGAAAGGGACATTACAACCGCGAAAATCACGAACCACACTAAAAATCATTGAGATAGAACAAGCGACTTTGTCATCCATCAGGTGGACGGCAATTGTTGGCCAACGCCTTGGTTTTTCGTGTGTTTCGTGTGTTTCGTGGTTCCCATCCCGGTCCTTAGGGTTAAGACGAGCGCTGGTGGATGGAGGTGGGACGAGACCTCCAGGGTTCGAATTGGTTGCAGCGTGGCTTGACTGCCTGGTCACGCCAGGGAGCGTTCGACGAGCACTCGTTGGCAGAGCGCTTCCCACGAAGCGACGTGCGCCTCCCAAGTCAACGGGAGCACGGTGGCGCGGGCGGTCCGCCCCATCTGGGCACGCGCCTCGGGAGCGAGCGCGAGCGCGTGGTGCATGGCGGCCCGCAGGCCAGCGGGGCTGCCCGGATCCCGGAGCAGGTACCCGTTTTCGCCATCGCGAACAAATTCCGAGGCGCCATCCGCGACCGAAATCAGACCGGGCAGGCCACAGGCCATCGACTGGAGCAC
>JBJXFS010000057.1:0-3233 GCA_046155625.1 Verrucomicrobiales bacterium
AGGTCGCGGTGGGCCTTGGGTTTTTGGTCGCGGTGTGGGCCCATCGCAACCTGTGGTTCCTTGGCCCGGGGGTGGCCTTGGTCCTCAGCCCGCTGGTGGCCAGTCGACGATTCGGCGGCTGGGACCGATGGTGGGTGCGGTGGCTCGCCGCCACACCCGGCTTGGGCATGGTCGCGCTGCTGGCCCTCATCGGCTGGCAGTTGGTGCGGTGGCGATGAGGGACATGACTGTGCGAGCGAGGGTTTCCAATCGACATCGTGGCAAAACCGGCCGCCGGAGCCGCCGGAGCCTCCGCAGCGAAGTCCGATTCGGCATGGTTCGCCCGGTCTGAGGTGGGTAGATGGATCCAAAGCGGACGGATTGCGGCCCTGATTGCGACTCCACGGTCAGTACGCCAACGGAAGAGCTTCGCCTGCCAAGGTGTATCGAAAACATCGGGGCTTTCAGAAAGTGTGAATCTCTTCGTTCCCGCAGTCAGCAAGGCGTGGCAAGAACCCGCCGTGCCCGACGCGGCCTGGCCCGACAACCATCGCTGGTTGCCCCGGCGGCGGTTCTGTCCTAAGGCTGGGTAGCGCGTTCCGACGCGCCGCCCTTGCATGGACGAAACGCTCGTCGAGCCCCATCCGCCTGTCACTCCTGCACCCCGCGGTTCGTCGCGGGGTAAGGTGGTGGCGTCGTCACGCCGGAGCCTGAGCGGGTGGTGGCGTGGGCGGCGCGATGGACGGGCGATTCTGCCGCTGTTAGTCCAGACGCTCGCGGGATTCAGCAAGATCGATGGCGAGGTGGTGGAAGCCGACATCGACAGCAGCCTGAGCTTCCTGCGCAATGACCTGCCGACGGCTTACTCGAGCAAATTGCAGGCCGACTACCAGCGGGCGCTGAATGAGCCGCAGAATCTGGCGGAAATCGCGGCGCAGCTGGCTCCCCTGCTCGAGCTCGAGGAGAAAGTGCTGCTGGGGATGCAGTTGTATGTGCTGATATCGCGGGCGCGCATGCCGGCCCAATTGCTGCGTCAGTTTTATCTGTTCATGACCGGGCTGGGGGTGGCGGCGGAGGCCGTCGGTTTGGTGCACCAGCTGAATGCGGGTGAGGTCGGCGAGCTTGATGGGCCGGGGCCCGGGGTCGGCGTGCAGCCGTTGGACTCGCTGTTGATCAGTGGGCGTCCGCCCGCCGATGTGGTTCTGGAAAACCTGCCGGACGGCCAGGCGCTGGGTGTTTTCCGCCTGCGCAATCTGGTCCTGCTGAAGAATACCGGAACGCGGCCACTCCTGGCGCGGGGACGCCAGCTGCAGCCGGGCGAATTCACCCGGCTGTATCAAGGGCAGCGTGTCGTGCTCGACGAGACGGTGCTCGAGTTTCAGGACCTCGTGACCTACCTCAACGCCAAGAAGGACGTCTCGTCGACGCAGCTGTTCCTGGCGATGGATGCGGACGAGCAGCCCTATGTCGAGCGGACGCGATCGGCCGGCAGCGTTTTTCAGATCAAATTCGGGCTGGGGGTCGAGGTGACCGCGTTGCGCCGCACTCAGGCGCGGGTGCGGGGCGTCACGTTGCGCGTCGGCGAGCGGCTGAAGGCGGGCCTGACCGACAAGATCACGTTTCCCAACGAAACTGAGATTTCGCTTTCGGAACTGCGCCGCCGAGCCCGCGAGATGGGCGGCCGATTCACGCTTTCCCCGAGTAAATCGGACTACCTCGTCTCCAATAATCCGGCCCTGCTGCGACCTGGCGATATCCTGCTTTCGCCCAACGCGCGGGGCGAGCTGTTGCTCCGCATATCCTGCGACTACGAGGCGAAACGCGGACTGCTCGAGATCCTCAAGGGCGGCGGACCGATCGAGGTCGAGGGCGAACCGGTGCGCGAGCGGGCCGAACTGGAAGACGGCGCGGTCATCGACATCGGCGAGGGTGTCTGCCTGCGCTGCCATTTCGGCGACCGCATCATCGAGGAAGAACGCAACCTCATCAGCCGGTTGGAGGTGATCGACCTGTCCCATCGCTACAACGAACGCGAGACCGCGCTCGACGGCATCAACCTGACCGCGCGCCGCGGCGAGTTGATTTGCGTCATGGGGCCCAGCGGGTGCGGCAAAAGCACCTTCCTGCGCGTCCTCGCCGGCCACCTCCGCCCGCGCGAAGGGACGGTCCGGCTGAACGGCCTGCCCCTCTACGAAAACCTCCCGCTCCTCTGCCCGTACATCAGCTACTGCCCACATGAGGATGCCTTCGACGAATTCCTCACCGTCGAGGAAAACCTCGATGTCGCCGCCGCCGTGCGCAGCCCGCACCTCAGCCGCGACGACCGCCGCCGCCGCGTCCAGGCCAAGCTCGTCGAGCTCGGGCTGGATGCCGCCCGCCGCCGCCGCGCCGGGTCGCCGGAAGACAAATTCCTTTCCGGCGGCGAGCGCAAACGCCTTAACATCGGGCTCGACATGATCGGCCTGTCGGACGTGTTTCTGTTCGACGAACCGACTTCCGGCCTCTCGTCCAAGGACTCGGAACAAGTGCTCGACATCATCCGCGGACTGGCGCACAACAAGATCGTCTTCGTCAGCATTCACCAGCCGAGCGCCCGTCTGCTCGGCATGTTCGATCAGGCGCTGCTGCTCGACCGGGGTGGACGGCTCGCGTTTTACGGGCCGCCCACCGCCATGCTGAAATACTTCCGCCAGGCAGCGGTCGAGGAAAGCGTGCCGCTCGATTACCCACTGGTGCCAGGGGAGGCGGCACCGCCGCCCGAGGTGGTTTTTGATGTCATGGAGTCGCCATTGCGCGATCTCGGGGGCGACGTGATCTACACGGAGGACGAAAACGGGCGCCTGGCACCGGGACGGCGGTTCAGTCCGGGATTTTGGCGCGACCGGTTTCAGGCGCGGCGCATCCTCGAGCAAACCCAAGGGTTGGTGCGCGAACCGGAAGACCGAACCCAGACCGAGGGCGGCGGTCAGGCTACCCCGCGTGTGCCGCCCCGGTCGCGGCGCCAGTGGCGCGACGAACTGACTCAATCCGCCGCTGTCTGCCGGCGCGCCTTCATCGCCAAATTGCGGCACCGGGGAAACCTGGCCGCCACTCTGCTCGAGGCGCCACTGCTCGCCCTGCTTATTTCATTTGTCCTGCGGTACAGCGAGGACGGGATCTACACGTTCGCGAGCGCGTTTCACATTCCGACGTATCTCTTCATGACGCTGGTGGTCGGCATGTTCCTCGGACTGACCAACAGCGCAGACGACATC
>JBJXFS010000059.1:0-22851 GCA_046155625.1 Verrucomicrobiales bacterium
GATATGGTGTTTTTTCATGGGATCACCACCCTCCCACAATTTCCTCGCCTCGTGCAAGACTCCTCCATAACCTTCACGCCCTCATCAACCGCGTCAGCGCTTGAAGCGTCAGCGAACTCGTTCAACATTGAGGTGGCCGAAGCGCGACCGCGCCCGCGCAATCGATTCAACATGCATCAAGGTTCATAAGGATGGCGCCCATCCTGCGGGAGGCCAATCGGCTCAAGCTCTAAGTCGTACGAAAGACCCCATTCAATGAACCTGCATCACGCACTAGCAACTGCCGTCGCAATGCTAACCACCCTCTGTTCAGTGGCGAACGCAACGATCTACTATATCGCGCCGGTGCCGTTGGATGACGATTACGCAATTGCCGGAGGATTCATCACGACGAATGGCCGCATCGGCAGCCTGAGGGAGTTGGACATTCTGGATTATCGCATTGAAATCGCTGGCCCAATTCCGTTTGTCTTTAGAGCGGCCAATGACGGCGCCCCAGCGCCCAGCCACTTCGGCTTAACCGCGACGCCAACCGATCTCTACCTTGAAACAGACGCAACGACGTCCGTGGGAGATAGCCCCACACTGCACATCAGTGCGAGTGACAACACACTTTTCGATTGCGGTGAGTGCTACCAAAGTTTACGTTACATAAGCCAGTCATTCCCGTCAGACAGTCGAACAGAGATTATGTACTCGTTTGTCGACGAAAATGGCGGTCTTGATGTACGGGCGAACCTCCGTCTGGATCCGCAGACGCGATTCCGCGTTGCGACCATACCGGAACCCTCCTGTCTGACTCTCGTGTCTCTGGCGAGTCTTATTGGAATTGTGAGGCGAAGACGGCGCAATCGGCCTGCTTGAAGCCGCATCATTCAGACAGACCCCTTCCCACCCCCCTCCCCTGACCCACGCACCCGCTCCCAGCGCGCGCGCCCAGAAGCAAATTACTATCAGACAGAAGCCGCTGGTTTAGCGACTTCCGTTCCCCCCCCTTCCGTCGCTGGCGCCCGGCGCATCGGAGGCAGGAATACACTCATTCCCAAAAATGTTCAGTTTTCCCGTAATCCCGGGCAGCGGTTCCTTCTTAAGAGAGTGAGGGCGAAAGATCGTCGTCGCCAGTTTCACACTTTCCGCAGCCACAACGGGGACCGAATGCCAAACCCAAAACAAAAAAAGACAAATTCCATGAACTCATCGCTCAATCACTGCACCGGGCTTCTGAACCTGGCAAAAATCCGGAACTTGCTGCTCCTTCCCGCGGCCTTGCTGGCCGGATTTCTGCAATCCGCAGGGGGCCAGATCGTTTACTCCACCGGCTTCGAGCCTGACACCTATCTGGCGGGCGCTCCGCTGGTGGGCCAGGACGGCTGGTTCGCTCCCCCGCCCTTAAGCCCCGGCGCCGCGAAGGTGACATCCGGCAAACCGCGTCAGGGCAAGCAGACCGTTGAAGTCCACGGCGCCGAGCTGGTGAGCCAGGACTTCATCAACGAGTTGACCGACGGTTACTACGACGCCATCGGTTCCTAGCGGCGCACGGTCAACCACGACACCGGCAACGCGCAGACGATCCGGGTTTCCGCCAACGTGCGCGTTGATGGTCCCGAGACGCCTGCGGGCTACAACTTCTTCGCGGCCGCTCTCAGCACCCGCGCCGCGACCACGTTTGGGGGCGAACCCAGCAGCGCCAGCGTGGGCGAGATAACCATCTCGTCCGACGGACATGCTTACGCGCATTCGGGCAACGAGAACGTTCCCACGTTTATCGCCACCATGCCTGTCACGCTTGGGGAATGGCACCACCTTGCCATCGTGGCGGATTTCGCGAACAAGGTGTCCTCCTTCTTTGTGGACGATGTGCTGCTGGCCACGCTCCCGTTTGAGCCGACCGAAGAATTCACGGGCGTGCTGCTGCGCGGAACGCTCCTCGCCACCGCCGCTCCCGACACCATCACGGAACACAAGGCGGACTATTCCTCCCGCTACGACCAGTTCTCCATTCGTGTGACCGGAAAATAATCTTCGCCTCCTCCTGTCAGTCCCCCGGCGCTGCGGTTCAATCCCGCAGCGCCGAATTTGCACAAGGAATGTTGTTAGCCGCCACTCAGTCGATCCTTTACCGTCTGCCGGTGAGCGCGTTTTCCAGCATGAGGCGGCGGATGATGTTGTAGGCGATGGCGTGCATGACCAGTTCCCGACGCCCCATGGCGGGGCTCTTGCAGCGCATCATGGCTGTGGCTTGGCTGGTCTTGAAATCGTCAAAGTTCATTTCGATGCGCCAGCGCCGTCGTGCCGTCAACCACAGACCAAAAAACCAAGGGCAGCGAGAGCCACCGATTCCGAGTACCGGGAAGGAAGCCCAACTTCTGCACCTCCTCCGCTGGTACAAATTGGCTCTGGGACCGTTCCATTAATGAAGCGACTCCCGCGCGACAGACTGGCGCTTCCTCGCTCCCATGGCGGCACACTTCGCGCGAATTTGAGGGAACTCGGCATGAGGCTTGTTCTTCATGCCAGTCATTTACCATCCATAACTTATAAATGCGATGTATAAATCGGTAAGCATTAAAGTTTTATGCTCTAACAGAGCGCCATCGGCCTCAGCCCCCTTCCCTCCCCCCTCCCCTGGCCCACGCACCCGCTCCCAGCGCGCGCGCCCAGAAGCAAATGCCTATCAGCGCAATTCATTGGTGAATGGCAGGGTAATCCCAATCGAGCTGCGGAAGTAGGCGGAAAACGGGGCCTTGAAAAAGAACACCGTGACGAGTGCGACCAGATACGCCGTCGAAGTCCGGCGGGCACTCGGCGAGCATTGGGCCAGGCCCAGCAGACACAGAATCCACCCGAATCCGACCACATTGGCGATCGGATAGGTGGTGAAGATAAAGCCCAGCAGAATGGGATCAGCGAAACGCGTGATGCGCCATGTCGCCGGAAGGAGAAACAGCACGGCCAGCACGAGCTCGACCGCCATGCCCCACCATTCGATGGATCATTCATTTACCGCCTCATCCGGACTGCCCCGGGCAATCCAGTCAAGCCCCGTTCAGGACAGCCCCGTTCAGGACGGCGAGGAGATGCTTCGTCCCGCGGAAGGAAATCACGGAACCGGTGCGGTGGTGATGCGCGGCCAACGCCTGGGGATCACGGTCTAACCGCGACATCCCAAGCGATCAGGCCTGCGCCGACGCCCAGTCTCTCTTTCATTTCCTTTGTTAGAGGAGCGGGTTCGGGAAGCACCGAATTCGGACCCTGGGTCGCGAACATGGGGCAACCGGTCCGCAGGCTGACGATTCTTGCGGCCACAAGCCGGTGATGACCGTGCCCGACCATATTCTCGCCGACCTGAACCGGCAGTTCAATTGCTGAGGGCACATGCTGACCTGCCAGCATGGAATCAACCAACCGATTCACGCGGTGGGCATCGATGAAAGTTTGGGTCCGCAGGAGTCCGGTTCCTTCCATAATTCTCCTGACGTATTCGGAGTCACCCTCGACGAGATATCTGTCGGGCATGAATCCGCGCGCGGGAGGAGCATTTGGCGGGCGGCGCGGAAGCTTTGGTGCCTGATTGATGCGCACCTGCAAGGCAACGTTCCTCTGCCGAAGCGCCGCAGCCTCGGCCTGATTCAGTCGGTCCTGGCCCGCTCTCCAGGCTGCCGCCGGATCCGGCTCGCTATTCCGGGCCGCGACGGAGTTGGGGTTGGCTTTCGATGACGCTTTCAGATGATCCATCGCACCGCGCAATGCGGCATTCCCTGCGGGCTGGTTGGGCAGGCCGGCCGCTTCGGCAAGCCGTTTGGAACTGACTCGTTTTCCTTGAACGTGAATCGCCTCCGCTGCGAGTTGTGCCTGTGATACTCCGGGCCTCGTGGCGTTTTGGGAGATATAGGCGTGAGCCTCTTGGCGATTGAGCCCGGAGATGTTGAGCCGGTCGAGGATGTCCTGGGCGGGCTTCGCCGAAACCGGAGAGACAGGCGTCGTTTTGGCGGAGGCAGCATTCGGCGGCGGCGACGACGGCGGCGACGACGGTGGAGAGGATGGTGGAGAGGATGGTGGAGAGGATGGCGGAGGGGGTGCCGGGGGTGGTGCCGGGGGTGGTGCCGCGCGGCCGCTTCCCGGTCCCCGCGGGACAGGAGGGGGATTGTGGATATCCACCCCTTCCATCTTGATCGCATCCCATCCCCGGCGCAGCTCAACTTCTGCGCCTTCCGGAGTGAGCCCGGCGGCACGTCCCAGTTCGTTCGGCGTGACCCGTCCGGCGTGGTAATTGACGGCTTCGCCAGCCAATTGTGCAGGCGTCCCCCCCTTGCGACCGGCATGGAGTCCAATGTACATTGAAATGTCGTGCCGGTTCAATCGGCCCAGGCGCGGATTGTTTTTGATCAATTCGTCAACGACCTTTTCAGCTTCGTCCCAGACACGTCTCCCTTCCTCACCCGCGAATTTGCGGAATCCCTCGAGAGTTGAATTGTGAGATTCGTTAGGCGAGGGCCTTGTCCCGGCCGGAGTTTTGGCACCGGCGGCGCCGGAAGCGCGTGGTTGCGTCCGGGTTTCGGCCCCCTTTCCCGCTCCAGCCGGGCCAGGCTCATTGGCGGAACGGCTGGCCCCGGCAGGAGCATCCGGAGGCTGGACCGGTTTGGCGCCTCCGGCGCGCGGGTGCCCTGGCGGATATTCGATGGTTGGACGCGGTGGTCTGGAAGAAGGTCCCGCAACGTCCGTCCCGGTACCGGACGGTTTCCCGGCATCTCTTCCCGGATTGAGAACGGTTGGCGTGTTATCCTCCAATGGCTTGGTCTGATCCGGAGTCTGAGCGCTCCGTCCATTGCGGGGCCCACCGGTTATTCCATCGGTCGCGCTTCCCGGTGGTTTCGGGCCTCGTCCAGGATTGAGCACGGTTGGCGCGTCACCTGTGACAAGAGGCTCCGGGCGTTCCGGCACCGGCGGAATGGTGCCGGGCGGTTTCGCGGTTCCTGTGGGTGAGGATGGGCTCGGGTGCCCGGATACGGGAGCCACTTTTGCAGATGCATTGCCGACACCAGTCCGCGCCACCAACGCCTCGCGAATTTTGCCGGGCACCTCGGTCACATTGGTGGAACCCCATTCGAATGCTTTTCGAGCGCCCGAGTTGATGGCATCCACAACCGTGTCGCCGACCACTCTGCGGGCCGCGGCACCACCCCCATTGACGATGGGAGTCCCGACGTCTTTGCTCAAGAATTTTCCTACAGTTTCTGCTGCCTTCTCTCCCTTCGCCAGATGAGTCACACCTTCAGCAGTCCCCACAATAACACCCCTTTCTGTGATGGCAGTGGCGGTCGCGGCGCCAGTCGCCCTGGGGAGCACCGCTTTCGCCGTGCCGGCAGCAACCGCTCGCCCGCCGCGTGAAACAGCTTGAACGACACGCGCAGTGCCCCGAAAGATCGGCCCTCCAGCGAGGAACATCCCGGCCTCGGCTGCGTACCCCGCGTTAGCAATGTTATCATAGTCATTGATAAGGCGACTGGCGCCTTCTTCCTGCACTTCGGCCTGAGGCCTCATTTTTGTCAGCATCTCACGCTCGAGTGGCGTTGTCGAGGGATCAGCCAGCATCCGGTCGATCTCCTGCAACTCGGCGCGGGCCAGCGCCCGCTCTTGATAGGCAGCTCTCTTTTGGGCGCCGACGATCTGTTGGAACTTTGCCGTGTCCGAGACGGTATTCACGAAAGCGTTGCTCGTTGTCTTGTCGGTTGCGTCCTGGTTCGCGAGGTCGGCGGCGCCGTCCATTTCCGCAATCGCCTCTCTGCGTGTTCTGATTTGGCTCCTCAGCCGGTGGCGGACCTCAGCGCGGGCTTCATCTTCCTTTTGCTCGTCCTGCGTTGGCGTGAGAATCGCCCATGACGCGTCGTGGTGCTTTTCCTGTTCCTGGTAAATCCGCTTTGCGGCCTCCGTGTCGCCCCGGGCGACGGCCTCGTCATACTGGCGCTGCAAGTCCTTTCCTTTTTGAAGACATTCCGCGACCTGCTGCCGCCGCTCCTGTTTGGCCCGCGCCTCCGCTGAACGGCGCTCTTTTTCTGCGACCTCGGCGTTCAGAGCATCCATCTTCCGTTGATACTCGGCGTCTCTTTCCGCGGCCGCTGCCCGTAACCTCTCTTCGTCGCGTCTCTGCTTCGCCTCTTCAGCTTCCCTCGAGGCCCGGGCCTCCTCGCGTTCGAGATTGTCGCGCTCCGAATTGGCGTAGCGATTCTTGTACGACTGGGGAAGTGTGTCCCAGTCGGTGCCGCGCAATACTTTTTCAAAGTACTCGCGTCCCGGTTCGGGGGCGGTGACGCGGTCTTCGTCCCGGGAGACGACATTGCCGCCGGCGTCAGTCACGGTGGTCACTCGGTTCCCCAGGCGATCCCGTTCGATCGCGGTGGTTTCTCCATTTTCGCCGGTATGCGTGCTGCGGCTGTTCCCATCGGCATCGACGGTTTCAACCCAGCCGTCCGGTTTCTCCGTGACGCGTTCGGTTACGTTGCCGTCCTTGTCGTGCCGCTCGGTGATGCGCGCCCCGTCAGCGTTGTTGGCGATCCGCGTGGAACTCCCGTCAGGATCCTTGGCAATCACCTCATAATTGCCCGCGGGATCAAAAGTAGCGGTGGTGTCCGTTCCGGTTGGACTCTCCGTCGTTGTAACAATGGAGTCGTCCGGTCTCTGGACGGCTTCCCGCCGAACGCCGGTTTCGTCCGTCTCCGTGGCCCGGACAGTGCCGTCCTTGCTCTTGACGACATCTGTCTGACGGCCGCGATTGTCGGTGCCCAGCGTGTGCTCGTTGCCGTCTGCGTCCTTCCACGAACGGGCGTCCGTGACGATCCTTTCGCCATCGGGGGTTCGACGCGAGGTCGTCGTGACTCCCGTTTTCGGATCCGTGGAACTTGCGAACGGCTCGTCACCACCCGGCGCCGGTTCGATGCGCTGATTTAGTTCCTTGCCGTTTTTGTCCGTGGTCGTAACCGTGCGGCTGCCGTCCCGATTGCGAATCGAGGTCGTCGTGTTGCCCGTTTTGGGGTCAACGCTACTCGCCGAGGCCATGCCCTTGCCGGGCGGAGGCATTTTGTCGGTGGACAGCACTTGCCCGTCCCGATCCGTCCGCGTGACGGTCCGGGAACCGTCGTCGTTTCTCACGGATTTCGTGGTAATGCCCGTTTCCGGATCATAGCACTCCGCGAACGTGCGCTCAGCGGCCGGCTTTTTGGCAGCGGGAGCAGCAGCGGGAGCAGATTTTGGTGTTTCGCCTGCTGACTCCGCCCCGTATACTTTGGTGATCCTTTCGCCTGTCTCAGGGTCGATGGTGGTTGTCTTCGACGGCTTGTCGGAACCCGGTTCAAAGAACTCCTCGGAAATGAATTTGCCATCCTTGTCTTTTTTGGTCACCGTGCGCGAGCCGTCAGGATTCGTCTTCTCCGTCGTCGATTCACCGGTCACCCCATCGACCGTGGTTGTACCCGCGTCGTTTCCGGTGCCATCGGGTTCCGCAGGTTTTGCTGGAACTTCAGGCGGCGGGTTGCTTTGAGTCCCGGTCTTGTCCGCGGCCTTTCCTTTGTCGTCGAAAAGGCCCTCGAGAGGCCTCTTGAGTCCTCCCGTTGGCTCGGTCTTGACAGGTTCTTTCTCCTTGCTGCCGGAGACTTCCTCCAGAGCGCCGACGAGCCCTCTTTGCGCCGGCGCTTCCGATAATAGTGACAGCGAGAGAAGCGCTGTGCCCAGAAGCAAGATGCGGCGGATTCGCGCGGACGTCTGAACGTTCCGGAAAATGTTAGACCACTCCCGGATCGAGGGGGCGATCACGGCGTTGTACGGCCGCTGATGGATTGAATTCGCGTTCATAGGATTTTTTTGGTTATTGGATTGGCTGCTGAAGCCGGCCATCCGCCGCGGAACGGCGATCAGTGCCGGCAAAAAAACGGGTGCATTCGATCATGGGGAAGCTGGCGCCACTCGCACCATTTCCTCCCCGCGGCGCTCAAGGCGAATGAGCCGCGCCAGTTCCCCGGCCCACAGCGCTTCAGTCAGGGTGACGGTCTGGTCCAGGAACTTGAGATCAATATCCACCCAGAGGTCAGCGAGGGATGCGGAGTCGAGGGCGGATTCAAAAAGGAACCAGCCGTCCTCCACCCGGCCGGTGTCGGTCGCAGCAAACGGTTGCGCACCGCGGCGAACGACGACGCTGCCGATCAATTGGCGGCCGTTTTCCAGCACGTAACGGTTGTGGGGCCACTCGCTGGCATCGGTCCGCGGCTTACGTTTGACTTTGGGGTCGTAGTTTTCGTAATGAACGTCCTGGGCGAGCTTCACACGCAAAACGAGCGTCTTTCCGCGGAAGCCCGCCTGCAGGCTGGACACGCCGCTGATGCCTCCTCCCGCCACTTCCTTTCCTGCCGGGTCCTTTTCGCGATACGTAAGGACATACGGCCACCTGCGCTCTCCCATCGGAGCAGAATAACTACATTCCTGACGGTGAGCGATCCGCTTGTAAGCCATATAGAGATCGTAACCCGGCGGTTTCTTCCCTCCTCCCAGGCGCTGCACGGCCTCCTCGAGTTTCGTGATGTCCACGTACTCCAGTTGTGACCTGTAGAACAAGTCTTCCGCGAACCATTGCCTGACATAGAGATCCACGCATTCCGGCCAGGGTAGCCACCGCAAGTGCGAACAGACCGAATTCCAATCGTCGCTGTCGGTGGGGCGCAGGCGTTCATGCCCGCGAAATCCGCCGTAAAACCGGACGGCATCGGCATGCGGAAGCCAGCGGCTTTGAAGCACCACTAACTGGTTGAGAATCCCGGCGTATTCCTTGTCGGCATCGACGGCCGGAGCCGTCCGGCGGTAGAACTCCCGCCACTCGTTGGCCGTCGCGTCGTTCAACGCCCGCTGCATCGGCAACACTTCTCCAGGCGGCCGATCAAGGAGATAGCCCGGGATGTCTCTGGTTTCAATTCCACTCGTAAAAGGGGGAGTCTTGACAAAAACCCGGGGGTTCGCGGCCACGCCGATGAAATCCCCTAACTCCCAGTAGGGAATGCGCAGCTTCCCAAGGAGCTTCCAATCGTTCGCATTGCCGTGCGTCAGAAGACTCAAAGCCGCAAAAGACACTCTCCCTGTGTCATACTCCTTTCGCTTCTCAGCCGCCAGAGCGCCGGTAACGATCGTCCGCATCATCTGCAATGTCTTTGCGTCCTGGTCGCCCGCCAACAGGCCCATGCTGAGATACCTAAGCCCCCAGTCTCCGCTGGTGGCCATGTGCAGCAGCCGCTCTCGTTCAATCGGGAGGCCCAGATCGCTCAGGATCTGGGCGGCCTCGCCGGAATGGACCTCGTTCGCGCCGGCGGCCATCTGCACCAGCGCGCCGTCGGCCAACCGCTCATGACGTGCCTCGATGAAGCCGGCGATCTTCAAGAGGTACCATCGACGGTCTGGTGCTGCCGATGCCATCGACAGGATCGCCGCGGCATCCTCCGGTTTTCCCGCAACCGACAGAATTCGTTCGACGGCTTCCTCATTGCTCCGCTCCTCCATGGGAACAAAACGAAATTTCCCCTTTTCTGGCCGCGCTTTTCGCAGGATTTCCGGCAATGCCGCCTGGGCGAGTTTGCGGGCCGCCTCGAGGTCCTCGTCCGTCGCCTCCGGCCGCCGCAGCGCCGGCGCAGCACTCGTCCGGGACCCGCGACGCCACGCAAGGTTGCGCCGGATTTCTTCCTCGGGCCGCAAGACGAGCAGTCGCCGTTCGTATTTCACCGGTTTTTCGGACTCAAGAAACGTGAGCCACACGCTGCGGTCGATTTTGATCGTCACGTCCCTCGTTTCACCGGCTGTCAGGGTGACGGATTGGGGCGGGGCGTCATATTCGGCAGCTGCGATCCAATACCGCCCCGGTACCACGCGAACCGGCGCATCCGGCGTGATGCTTTGAGCCACCGGCTTTCCCCCTGTCAGATCTAACTGCTCATCATAGAGAATCAGCCGCTGGGCGAGCGTCTCCCCGGCCGCGTCCTCGATCAACAGGCGCACCGCTGCCTCCGACTCATGCGTCTTACCGACCGATTTGCCCACAGTCGGTGCAAATGCCGTCGGGTTCCCGGCCGAAACCCCTGGCTCCCGCTCCTGGCAAGGAGAAATTCCGGTGAGTAGAATGACAAGCCCGGGTATTGTCAGACCTCGAAGGAGTGCTTTCGTTTTCATAATCGATTTTTTGTTGAAGTCCTGGCGAAGGCTTTTCGTCCGGGTGCCCGCGCAAACCGGCTCGCCTCTACTCTCCTCTCCAAGAAATCCGGGCGGCGATTACAGCGATGCGAAAAAATTCGACAAAAAAGTCCCGTCCCGGTGCCGATGCGTTCCGGCACGGGCGATCCGATCGCCGGCCCGAACTTCGGCCGGACGGCTTTCAAGAGCGATCAATGGCCGACTCAACTCGCTTCAGGCCCACTCAAGCCCCTCCACTGCTCTCCCAGCCGGCGCAGGATCCTTCAGGGTGATCATCACTTGTAGCGAATGTTCAAAACGGCATCCTCTGAGAAGCGACTCGTACCATCGACAACAACTTCTGCGCGAAACCAAACTTTATCGATGAACCCTTCCCCCTGATTGGACTTTCGTTGGATAGGCGAGGGAGGAGGCGTTGGTTGTGCGGTCCAGCCCCAATACCATTTGGAAGGACGTTCAGTGCCCTGCGCGCAAAGTCCATGATTCAGAATTTCATCCAATGACAACTCGAAAAGCAATTCTTGCTGACCCGGGCTGAGCTCGACAACCGGGTGCCGGACAAAATAGTTAAGAAGGCTTTAGTTTTGTGAGGGCGACCAACGACGGTTGCGTTGTTGGTGACGGAGACGGATGGCGGAGCGTTGGTTCCAAACGCGGTTGAAGTGTGGGCCGATGATCTGGCATCGTAAGCTGAGCAGGTCTTCTGCGCCGTGTTCACTCCAGAACATGCCGGACTGTTTGAAGCGCCTGCCGACGACGGTTTTGCAGCCGGCCTCGATGACGCCGCTGCCGATGAAGTATCCTTTGGCGCGGAACTCGCCGTATCGTGTGCGGGCGGCATGGGTTTGGAGGTAGTTGACTTCGGTTTGGATGGCGTCGCGTTTGTCCTGAGACCAATGGGGATTGGACTCCAAGAGGGTTTGGACCTCTGGCAGGAAAGCCTCTGGACTGCTCTCCCTCATGGAGTGGCACCACTGGGATTGTTGAGAGGCAGCGCGGATCGGATCGGTGTCATGGAGGGCCCTGGCCAGTGCGCCCACGTGTTCGGAGGCGTGATAGAAGTCGAGGATTTCGACCGCGTCGGGAAAGTTCAGGCGACAATTTTCCCAGACCCAAGCGGCGCCGTCGCCCAGATAGACGACCTGATCGGCGCGGCCCAAGCCGCGGCGCCAGGCTTCTTGACGCAGGAGGATGCCCGCTTCGCGGCATCCCTGGAAGGTTCCCACATAACTGGTGGAGGCGGGATCGCGAATAGGTTGTCCCTCTTCGTCTAGAACGCTTTGGGTGAAGACGCATCCCAGTTTGACCTCGCGAGTGCGGGCGGTGCCGTCTTCCTGTTTGCCCGTGCGTCCTTCGAGTGCTTCGCGCCGCATGGGAACCCCGGTGCCGTCGCCGCTGACATAGAGAACGGGGATGGACCTCGGGGTACCAGGCGGGGGAGGCGCAGGCTCAAGGGAGTCCCGAGCTTCTCGCAGCAGAGGACTCAGAGCGGTGACTAAGCGGCCCAGATCGCGGGGGTCAAAATCGAGTTGAGCGTAGACCCGGAGGTCGGCGGCCGCCTCATCATACGAGGGACTGTGAGTGGCGGCCCGGCACATGAGACGCGCCACTGCCGGTGTGTAGCCACCTTCCAGTTGAAGTTGGTCATCGAGGGGACAATGCCCGTGGCCACTCGCGCGGTGATAGTAGTAGTTGCGAAGCAAGCGCACTTGCCCAAAGAGCGTCTGCACCTGGCGGGGACGACCTCGATAGAGGATTTCCAACGCACGAGGGGCTTCCTCGTCGGGAAACAGGGCGCGATCATTGTAGAGTTGCTCCAGCACGCGTCGACCGTCCCGCTGCAACGCGGCCCGCAAGCCCTCCTCAATCCATTCAGGACTTGGCCCGGGGCCTTGCGAGATCAACCTCGCTTTGGTTTTGGCGAGAAAGGTTTCCGTTTCCTCGAAGCGCTCGCGGGTGGCTTCTTCATGGAGTTTTTTTTTCGCTTGCCTCCGCGGTGAGGTCCGTGGCGCGGCGGAGAGTCCGGGTCTTGGTAACGGTCTCTTCCACGAAGGCGTCGGCCAATTCGGCGAAGCGTTCTCGGTTGGCCAAGTCCGCTTTCAGGGCGGCCACTTGGGAGGCGGGGACGCGGCGGCTGACGTTCCGGCCCTTCTCCCACGATTGATGTTTGTAGTAGGGCCCACGCCGCTTTACAGCGCCACTCTTTTTGGCCGGACGGTACTCCTCGCTCAGAGTGCCTCGTTCCATGGACGTGATGCTGGCCATTTCCGTAAGGATGGCCTCGATGGCAGTTGAGGTGGGTTCGTTCATGCCCAATTATGTCTAGTTTAATAGACATTGTCTAGCCCAAATAAAAAGAACCTTCGGTCGGTTCCTTAACTTTTTTGTCCGGCACCCTCGACAACCTTGGTTCGTCCAGCAGCCTTGTCGAGTCGGCTTTTCAGGTGCAAACTCCACTCTGGGGATGCCTTGTCCTCGCTCCGGGCCGCCAAATCGCTGGCCGCCCCGTTATATCCAATATGAACGGAGACCGGTTTGGGCGAGTTGTTTATGACGATACATTTGATAACGCCGTCGGCGGCCTCCGCCGGATCGTACTCCGTAGCGCTAACGGGGAGCTTGCACTGAATAGGACCATTGGTTCGCCGGGACGGATCGTGAAAACATGGCCTCCGCGTCCAACCTCGCCTGAAATCCTGCTTCATACTCGTCCAGCGCCACGTATTCTGCGGGCGTAAGCAGATCACGCAGCATCTTCATTTTTTCCCGCTCTTGATTCGCTCAGCGCTTTCGGAGTTCCTGTGTCGATACTCTGCCACTTCTTGCAGCCGCAAATGCTTCGGATTTTGCCATCCGGAATTTGCGGAGAATTTCTTTCTGTCGAGTGGCACGGCTCTCATCGCAGCCGGCCGCCATTGTTTGCCGCACCAATTGTTCGTCACGACTTTCATCAAAAGATTCCCGCTCCGCCCGGACCTTTGGTTCTCCGAGCGCGGATTCGGCCGACGGAAAATTCCCTGCCTCACAGGCGGCGGCGCAGCCGCTGCACGCATGCAAGTGACTGACAGGCACGTACAAAGAAACGACGGCCCGCAGCTAGGCACGCATCCACGCCGGACGAGCCGGGTATGATGTTCGGTGGATGGAGGAAATTGCTTTCACTTGTTAAATTGTTTCGCTTTGCACTCGAAGTCTTATCATCGTCGTGCTCGTTGCAAGCTTACCGGGCTTCTATTTTGTCTCCAAGATAGGCAGGAGACAATTACAGCGATCCCAAAGAATTCACAAAAAGCTCCGTCCTCGGTTCGGTGTTCCGACGCTCACCTGCCCTTTCCACCTCCGGTGTCCCGATTGCCTTCAGGCTCTAACGACGTCGAAACGCCCTGTGTAACGACTGGCTGTTCCGGGCCTTCCACTTTCCAAGCCATTCTTCGGTCCCCAGCTTCAGCAGGACCGAGCCCCGGAGGTGCTTCCCTGCCATGAGTTCCGCCTCAGACATCTGCGAAGGTTCGAAACGGCGAAGGTTCGCTGAATCGAATGGTGCCAAATCGATGATATGAGAAGACCGCATGCGGCCTGAAATTATAGCGAACCTGTCGTTAGCGGTTATTTCAACCCACCGGGGAAGGAACCCGTCCATCGCTATCTCCGGAACCAAATCGAACGATGAATGGGCACTCCATATCCGAACGACCCCGTCCGTGGAAGACCCATCCCGAACCGCAGCGATAATCCAGTTGCCGCCACCGAAAAATTTTGCGTCCATTGCCTCGTCATGACATTCAAAATGCTGTGTTGGTTTGCGGGATTCCAGGTCCCAGAGTCGGACTGTGCGGTCTCGCGAACCGGTGAGGAGCCACCTGCCTTCAGGATCGAAGTCGACAGAAAATACCCAGTCGGAGTGATGAAGCGAAGGCCCAACCTGATGGCCGGTACTGGCGTCGCAAATGAGCACGTCCGGACCGCCGTCACCAAGAGCGACGGCGATGGATTCTTCGTTCGGAGAAAATGCGAAATCCAAAACGTTGGCCCCAAACTCTTTTGTCCAAAGGAGTTCCTTTTCAGCGCTGTTCCAAAACGCCATATTTTCACGCCCAATTTGAACCAGAAACCGACCCGATGGCGAAAACCTCACCCAGCGCCTTGGTTGAGCCGTATAGACAGCATAGTCAACCGACTTCGGCTTCTCCACTTTCTCCATCGAGCCCGCCACTTTAGAGAGAAACATAAGTTCACCCCCGGCACAAGCGACTGCCAGCAGCGGGATCTTTGGGTGCCAGGCCGCATCGACCGGCTCTGAGGTCGTCTTAACAGCCTCGAAGGAGCGCCTGCCACTTTCCCAATCCCAGCCAACGACAAAGCCGGGGCTCTGAGCGAAATTGGACCGTTGGGCGCCGGGATGGACTGACACGGCCGAACCGACGAGGACGATTTCGCTACCGTCCATGGAGAATGCTGCCCCGTTGATTACTCCGGGAGCTGACAGTGGCTGGCTCAGAGCCGTTCCACCCTGCACCGCATAGACTCGGGCTGTGGTGCGAACACGCCGTCCCATACCTGTCGCGCCGGCGATTGACAGCAACCGACCATCACGACTGACCACGACGCGCGCATCCGCTGATCCTTCCGAAGGTATCCGGACCGGCCGGTCCGGCCCATTGGTATGCCAGACCCGGACCAACCCATCGGCTTGTCCCGTTGCAAAATATCCTGCGGAGGGTGACGCGCTGCAGCTGATAACGTCCGTGTAATGGGGAACCGAAATAGACCGTGGCGACCCACTGCCAGGCTCTTCCCAGATTCGCGCCGTCCCATCACTGCTGGCGGTGAGGATCCGAGGAGGGTCGTGCAGGAAATCTATCATGTTCACATGATTCCTGTGATCCAGCGTCGACACCGGTTCCGACGCTTTCGACCCCTCGGAAATCAGCTCCAGTCCAGACCAGGCCACTGCCTTCGGAAACACGCCTGCCCACAGATCCTGCCGACCGGCCCCAATCGTAAAATAGTGGATATTTTTGATCCCAAACTCCTTGATCAATTGTCCCGACACAATGTTAAACACATGCAAGCTGTGTTCCGAGGCCTGTGTAAACAGCATCTGCAAGCCAAACATCGACCGGTAAAGCGGAGGTCGGGGGTTACGATGAGGAACGGCGCCAAAGAGCAGATTGATCGATTGGTCCGGGGCCGACGGTACAGATAGCACTTGCGCACGCTCATGGGCCAAACCGGCTATGAGAATTTTGTTGTCAGGGCCGAATTCCAAACTCGTGACCCGCTGCCCGTCAAGCTTGTCCCGCCATGTATAAAGGTGACCATGGGGCCTGTCTCTTATGACAACAAAATTATCCCCTCCGGCGGCGACATATTGGCTGTCCGGGCTGAACGCAACAGAGTAGGCTGCGCCAGGCAAAGCAAACTCCTCCTTTCGAATCAACGACGGAAAGGTAAGGATTTCAGCCTTGCCGTCAGGATGGGCTACCAGAAATTCGGCCCCGTCGCTGTTCCAGACGCCAGCGGTCGCCTGAGCCGCGTCACCGGCAGGGACAACCCGGTCATCCTCGGTGTCCCAAATGATAGAAGGATTTGGTGTTTTCTTCGAGATGTGCGGGAAGGCCCTAATCATCAGGTACTTTCCGTTGGGGTGAAATTGAAGAATGTCCGGCCGAAACATAGTCTTCAGAGCCCGTTCAGGAGCCGGCAGTCGCGACGCACAGGACCTGAGACGTGCAAGGCTGGCCAGCGCCTCCGGCGAGTCAGGCGGGGTTTCCCTGGCGGCCCCGGCAAACCAAACGATAGCATTACTCTCGTCGCCCTTCTCGACGGCGGCGAGCCCCGACATCGTGAACATATCGGTGAGTAATTTCTTCTTTTCAGCGAGCGTCTCCTGGGCGTTGCGTGCGTGCTTCTCCGCCTCTGATTTTGCGGCGGTCGCCTGTTTCTTCTCCTTAAGAGCAAGCCCCATCCCAACGATGGATGCAGTCAGGCCGGCGACAAGGAACAGAACCACGAGTGCGCCTGCTGTCACTATGACTCGATTTCGCCTGATGAATTTGCGAATCCGATACGCCGCGCTCGGAGGGCCGGCGAGCACGGGTTCATTGTTCAGATGCCGCTGGATATCCGTGGCGAGGCCGTTCGCCGTCTCGTAGCGCCTCGTGCGGTCTTTCTCCAGTGCTTTCATCACGATCCAGTCGAGGTCGCCCCGCAGAAGCCGTGTGAGGCCGCCGGTTTCCTCTCCCCGCTGCTTTGCCACCTCGGCAGCCCTTGCGCCCATGGTTTGCATGCGCAGCGAGGGACGGGGAGGCTCGAATTCACGGATCATTTTCCGCATGTGGTCGAATCCGGCCTGGTGAAGCGTTTCCTTTTCGAGCGGGGTCGTTCCAGTCAGCAATTCGTATAACAGCACGCCGAGCGAATAGATGTCGGAGCGGGTATCCACGTCGAGCGAACTCATTTCCGCCTGCTCGGGACTCATGTAAGCGGGCGTCCCGATGAGCTGCTCCATCCGGGTGAAAAGCGTCTTGTCTGTCAGCCTTTGCTCGATGGCCTTGGCAATGCCGAAATCGATGACCTTGGGCACGGGATTTCCTCCGTCGAGTGTCACGAGGACATTGGATGGTTTGATGTCACGGTGGATGATTCCCTTTTGATGGGCATGCTGTACGGCGCGGCAGACGTGGAGGAACAACTCCAGCCTCTGCCGCGGAGGAACTTTGTTTTGATCGCAATAATCGGTGATGGGAACACCGCGAACCAGCTCCATGACAAAGTACGGCCGCCCCTTTTCAGTGGCGCCGGCATCGAATACACGGGCGATATTCGGGTGATCCATCATGGCAAGGGCCTGCCGTTCGGCTTCAAAACGGGCGATCACCTGCTGATCGTCGAGCCCTGGTTTGATGACCTTGAGAGCCACACGCCGCCGCACCGGCGTCTCCTGCTCCGCCATGTAAACCACGCCAAAACCGCCTTTGCCCAGTTTTTGGCGGATTTTGTATGGCCCCACATTGTCGAGTTCCGCTTCGCCGGCATCGGTTCGACCGGGCGATAGCATGGTCGGGTACCCAGGCGGCATTTCCTCTCCAATTTTCGCCTTCAACCGTGATTGCAATCCATCGTCCTCCGCACACGCCATCGACAGAAAAATGCTTCGTTCCTCGTCGGTGCGAAGCTTTCTGAGGTCGCAGAGAATGTTCGCCTCCCACGCGGATTCACTCAGAGTGCGCCTGGCCGCGCTGGCGGCCTCGACCATCTGAATCAGACACCGGTCGCAGCGATCGCCGCTGTGGTTCACCGGCAGCGGGTCCCCGCAATCGATGCATATCGAGTGCTCATTCATCACCTGTCTGTCTTGAGAGATCAGCCGCGCCAGTTCCTTGCGTCGGCTGAACCGTTTGGCTCGGCTTCTTCTTCTTATACCGTAATTCCACCAGCGGGAATTCGTCCAGGGAAATCTCCTTCTTCAGTCCCTCCACGGCGTAGCCGATATGTTCATAGCATGCCCGAGCCGACAGATTCTGCTCGAGCACCCAAAGCAGTGCGCGTGTAAATCCTCTGGCCCAAAGTTCCTCCTCACCCGCCTGCATGAGTCCGCGCACCAGACCGCTTCGCTACAGTTCTGGACGTAAGTAAAGCGCATAAACCTCTCCTTCGGCGGAACTCCCGCTGTCCCGGCATTGCCCGAGAGCAATCCAACCGCGCACGAGCGAACCATCTTCCTCCAGCAACACGGTGCGCGCATCAGCGGTGATTTCGGCCACCCTTCCGCGCTCTTGGGCTTCGACGACGACGCGAGGTGCGCCGTTGGAACAAGGTTCTCGTAGGCGGCACGCCACGTATCGACGTGGATATCGGCAATCGCGCTGGAGTCAGCAGGTGTCGCGAAGCGAATCATCCTTTTGCCGGGTCGATCAAACCTCGTTCAGCAGTGCGAGGAGATGTTTCATCTCGTCATCGACTTCTCCCGGATCACCCACCGTCCTTGCGACTTCCTTCCGCAAAAGGTTGCGAAACCTGTGCCGAAGACGATGCACCGTTACGGCAAGAGCGTTGGCGGTCATTCCCAGATTTTCGGCTGCGCCGGCAGAGCCGGGCTTTTCGAGCGGAGCCAGCAGAAACTTCCCAGCCTCGTCAAAAATGGCGGGTCGTCCGGAATTCCGGAATTCCTCGCGCAACACGCCATGCACCTGCTCCAACACCGTCATTGCCCATCGGCGATCGAAGGTGTCTTCGGGTGAGCGGCCTCCCATCGGTTCTGAGGCATAACGCTCTTCTGCGGATTTCGCATCCAACGACTCGATGACTGCGCCGCCGCCGCGTTTCGCAGCGTGTTTGGCGTGCCAATCGTTCGCAAGCAGTCCATTCACTGCGGTCAGCAAATACGCTCGAAACCTTCCCTTTGTACGATCCGGCGACCGCAGCCGTTTCATGTTCACGACCTGGTAAAAGAACTCCTGCGTCAAGTCCTCGGCGTCGTGAGGACCGTATCCCCGGTGCCGAATGTAGCTATATACCGGATACCAGTAGGTCTGGCACAGCTTTTCGAGAGCGTCTTTTGCCCCCGGTGAGTCGCTCACTGCGGATATCACCACCGTCCACGCCGTCGTTGTAAACGGATCCTGCGGCTGATTCTCAACCGTCTCAGTTGAGCCTGTGGTTCTCATCGGAAATGATGGAATTCTATCGGACGCCAGCTATGATCGCAACATCCCGCGCCCGCAAGGATTAAAATCTGCTAGGAATTTGCTTTTGAGGCCAGCGGGTTGGAGGGACCCACGGGGCGGATGGGGATCAGGGTGGGAGAGGGTCCGTTCCGTATCTGGGCCGCCACCCCCGCTCGCGAGTCGATCGCTAGTCCGTTGGCCCCGTTCCTGTCAAATTCCCACCCGGCGACCAACTGGACTTGTGCTTGCGCGACCGGAGCCAGGGATAAGGCTCCAGTTACGACGGCGAGTGACAGTGGCGTTTTAATCAGCGGAATCGGGGAAAGAATGAGAGCGGGAGCGGCAGGCAACGATTCCGCCAGCATCATGCCGCATTGTCACTCCAAGAGTGTACGATTTGCATCCACTCTTTGGTCGGCTGCGGCCGCCATCAAAACAAGGGCAGGCACTACCAGCTTCTGATCCGCGACGTCGGTGGGCCGCGCTCCGGGAATCAGCCCGCCAGCTCGCCCACTACCTGCGCAGCCGAAGAGACTCGCTTTCGTCCTCGGCTTGGACGGCGACTGAATCGGCGGTCGAGATTGGATTGGGTGTGCCTGGGACGATCGTCCATTCGCCCGGGGTAAGGGTGGCCCTCGTTTCCAGCACGTAACCGGCGGCGGATGTCGGCCAGGCAATGGTGATGTTGCCGCCGCTGCCAGACCCCTTCCCTCCCCCCTCCCCTGGCCCACGCACCCGCTCCCAGCGCGCGCGCCCAGAAGCAATTTACTATCAGACTCGCCGTATTGACGGCCGGGGCGGGAGCCTTCATGGTGACGGATGCCGTCTACCCTGCCTGCTCGGCCGTTTTATTCCGGCGCCTGGTCGCGGCGCGAGTGGCTGCGTGTGGGCGGGTTGGGGTCGCTGGGGGTGTCGCTGCCCGGGCTGCTGGGCGCGCAGCCCGCCGGAGCGCCGGCCCGTGCGGCGAGTTTTGGGCGAGCCAAATCAGTCATCATTCTGTTCCTGAGCGGCGGGCCGCCGCAGCACGAGACGTTCGACCCCAAGCCGGACGCGCCGTCGGAAATCCGGGGCGCCTTCCGGCCGATCGCCACGAGCGTGCCGGGTCTGCACTTTTGCGAAACGCTGCCGCACACGGCCAAGGTGGCGCACCGGCTGGCCGTGATCCGCTCGATGGTCACCGACATCCATTCGCACTCGACGAGCGGTGCCTACATGCTCACCGGCTACGAGCCGGCCACCAAGGCGGAAAACGTGCCACCGGGGCCGGACGACTGGCCGAGCCTGGCCGCCGTGGTCGGCGCGATGAAGCCGAGCGCCCGCTCCCCGCTTTCCTCGGTCACCCTGCCGGATGAGATTTACAACGACGGGCACATCGTCTGGCCGGGGCAAAATGGCGGCTTCATGGGGTCGAAATGGCACCCGGTCCTGATGAAGTGCGACCCGCTGCAGCAGCCGATGCGGATCGAGGGCATGACGCTGGAGGACGGCCTGACCGCGGCGCGGCTGGGCGAACGGTACGACCTGCTCAGCCAGTTCGACCGCCAGTTCACCGAGAAAGTGCGCAGCGGGGCGGTCACCGAAATGAGCGACATGCACCAAAAGGCATTCGCCCTGCTGCACTCCGCGTCCAGCCGGGCCGCCTTCGCCCTCGAACGCGAGCCCGCCGCCCTTCGCGAGGCGTACGGGCCCCACAAGTTCGGCCAGAGCGTGCTCCTGGCCCGGCGACTCATCGAGGCCGGCACCCGGCTGGTCCAGGTCAACTGGCCGCGGGAGGGGGAATACGAGGTCAAGGGCAGTCCGCTCTGGGACACCCATGCCGACAACGCCGGGCGCGTGAAGGGCGTGCTCTGCCCGCAGTTTGACCGGACTTTCGCGACGCTGATCGATGACCTTCACCAGCGCGGGATGCTCGACGAGACACTGGTGGTGGCGATGGGCGAATTCGGCCGCACCCCGAAACACAACGCCAACGGCGGTCGCGACCACTGGGGCTCGGTGTTTTCCGTGGCGCTGGCCGGGGCCGGCCTGGGCGGGGGGCAGGTCATCGGCGCCAGCGACCGCCTTGGGGCCCAGCCGCAGGATCGCCCGGTGCGCCCGGCCGACCTTGCTGCCACCATTTTCCACCTGCTCGGGATGGATCCCGCCGGGGAGTTTCTCGATCCGCTGCAGCGGCCGCGCCGGCTCACCGACAGCGGCGTGGCCTTGAAGGAACTCGTGGGGGCGTGAGCCTTGCCGATGAGTAGGGTTGATTTTGCCGATGGGGAAAGATAGTGCCCGTCTAACCGATGCCTTGCCCGATGCTTTCCGTCTCCCTGCGGCTGCCGTTGCTGGCTGCCGCATGTTTCCTGTTTCCCGCTGCCGCAGCGGCGAAAGTCGACTTCAACCGCGAGATCCGCCCGATCCTTTCGGACAAGTGCTTCGCGTGCCATGGCTTTGACGAGAAGGAACGCAAGAGCGGCCTGCGTCTCGATGTGCGCGAGGCCGCGTTGCAGCCGGCGGAGTCGGGCGAAATCGCCATTGTGCCGAACCGGGCGGAGGCTAGCGAGCTGATCCGTCGCGTGACTACCGCCGTGGACGACGATCACATGCCCCCGGCCAAGACCGGCAAGAAGCTCACGGCAACGGAGATTGAGAGGCTGAAGCAATGGATCGCGGAGGGCGCCGAGTACCAGGCACACTGGTCGTTTGTCACTCCGGTTCGCCCGCCGGTGCCCGAGGTGAAACAAAAGCACTGGCCGCGCACGGAAATCGACCGGTTCCTCCTAGCTCGGCTGGAGAGCGAGCAGCTCCAGCCTTCGCCCGAAGCGACCCGGGAGACCCTGATCCGCCGGGTCACGCTTGATTTAACCGGCCTGCCGCCGTCGCTGGCGGAAATCGACGCTTTTTTGGCGGACCCATCGCCCGACGCCTACGAGCGAGTGGTCGACCGGTTGCTTGCGTCGCCGCGGTACGGCGAACGGATGGCGGTCGACTGGCTGGATGTGGCACGCTTTGCCGACACCCACGGGTATCATCTCGATTCCGGGCGCGACATGACGCCGTGGCGCGACTGGGTGATCCGGGCATTCAACGAGAACAAGCCGTTTGACCGGTTCACCGTCGAGCAACTGGCGGGCGACATGCTTGCGGGTCAGGGAGCCGTGGGCGAGGACGAAGCGCTGGCGCTGCGGATCGCGTCCGGCTTCAACCGCAATAACATGATCAACTACGAAGGGGGCGCGATCGCGGAGGAGTATCTGCATGCGTACATCGTCGACCGCGTGAATACCACGACGACGGTCTGGCTTGGACTGACCTTCGCCTGCGCGCAGTGCCACGACCACAAATACGACGCGATCACGCAAAAGGAATTCTACCAGATGTACGCCTTCTTCAACGGCGTGCCGGAGGCCGGACTCGACGGCGGTGCCGGCAACGCCAAGCCGATGCTGCCGGTGCCGACGCCGGACGAAAAACGCCGGCTGGCGGAACTAGACGAACAGATCAAGCGGACCGAGGTGCATGCCCAGGCCGAGGAAGCGGGGCTGCCGCCGCTGCAGGCCGCCTGGGAAAAACAATGGCGCGAACAACCTCCCGCCAGCCCGTCCGAGAAGGAAAAACCCATCGTCGACCTGCTGGCCCGGCCAGCCGAGTCGCTGAACGACGAACAACGCGGGCAGCTGGCCGCGTTTTTTCGAGAGCATCAGGCTCCGGAGGCGTATCGGACGGCCAGCAAAGCGCTGAGCGAGGCCCGCGGCGAGCGCGAGGCGCTCATGAAGTCGGTGCGCACGACCATGGTCATGGCCGAGATGGACAGCCCGCGCGAGACGTTCCTGCACCTTCGCGGCGAGTACGACCAGCGCGGCGAACGCGTGGAAGCCGGGGTGCCGGTGAGCCTGCCGCCGCTGGGCGCCACGGCGAAGCCCAACCGGCTGGCCCTGGCCGAGTGGCTCGTCTCGCCCGATCATCCACTGACCGCGCGGGT
>JBJXFS010000096.1:0-10552 GCA_046155625.1 Verrucomicrobiales bacterium
TGCCCTTTGTTGTCGCTCCCGTCACTTGTCAGCGATCCGGCGGATGCGCACCTCGCGGAATTCGACCTTGCCGGTGAGGTGGTGCATCTGCAGCAGGATACTGCCGGACTGGTGGCGGTTCCCGGGATCGCGGCAGTCGGCGGCGGGACTGCCGTTGACCCAGGTGCGGATGTGATTGCCGATCGCGCGGATGCGCAGGCTGACCCACTCGCCGTCCTTGGTCGGCAGCTTCGGCGCGCGCGCGCCCTCGATCCCGAGCGAGTAAATGCTGCCGGTCGGGTTGTTGTCGTCGCCGTGGTCGAGCTGCGCCTCGTAACCGGGCGGGAATTCTTTGGTTTTGTCGGCATGGGGTGCGCAGTGGAAGTAGATCCCGCTGTTGCCGCGCCCGCCGGCGGTGTCGCTGATGCGCGCCTCCGCATAGAGTTCGAAGTCCTCAAAGTCCTCGAGCGACGAGAGGTAACCCTGACCGCCGTGGCCGGTGAGGACACCGTCAATGACCTTCCACTCGGGAGCGTGTTTGAAGCGGTTCTCGTACCAGCCCTCGAGGTCGCGGCCGTTGAAGAGTTTCGCCCAGCCGTCGGCGGCGCTGTCCAACTCCTGGATGCGGATGTTTTTCAGCGACACCGGAGCACCGTGGTTCTGCACGCCGATGAGGCCGCTCCTGCGTTTCAGCCCGGGGACTTTTTTGCCGTGGGTCTGCGCGAGCTGGTCGAGGTCGGCATCGATAATCGGCTCGCCATTGACCCACACCTGGCATTTTTCCGCGACACAGAGGATGCGCATCGTCTGCCACTGACCAGCGGGTTTGGTGACACGTTTGGATGGCGCCTGCACCGCGTAGATCGCGCCGGTGAACTGATCGGGCTGCAGGTCCTTCCACTTCCTGCCATAGTCGTCCAGCAGCTGGATCTCCATGCCATCGACGTAGGGGGTCCCCTCGCGCGGCGCACGGATGAACACGCCGCTGTTGCCGTCCATCGGCAGCATGAACTCCAGGCTTAGGTCGAAGTCATCATACTCGGCGGTAGTCGCCAGCCATTGGGAGCCCTCGCCGCCCGTGCCGGTGAGCACGCTGTCCTGCACTCCCCAGTTCTTCGCCTCCCCTTGCATGCCCTGCCATCCCTGCAGGTCCTTGCCGTTGAAGATCGGCGTGCCCGCATCTTCGGCCCGGGTGGGAATCGAAAATAATGTGAACAGCAGGAGCGAACGGGTCGAGAGGAGATTCATTGCTTTCATGGTGGTAACCCATCGAAAGCAGTTGCGGTCACTTGTCGAACCGGAATTGCGCATGGCAACGACCTGTCACCCACCTCGTCCCGGCGGCAGGCGTTGCACCACCGGGAGAATGCTTGATTTCGAGGAACCCCCACGCAGGATTCTCCAGCCAGCGGCAACTCATGCATTCGTTCCGACGTCCATTCAGCCTCTTCCTTGTCACCTGCTCTGCCGCCCTCGCCGAACCCACCAATCGCCCCGTCGAGAAGAATCCGGCCCTCAACCCGCTGCTTCCGGAAGAGTCGATGAAGCGCTTGAAGGTTGCCCCTGGCTTCCGGATCGAACTGATTGCCTCCGAACCGTTGATCCGCGAGCCTGTGGCCCTGACCTGGGACGGGAACGGGCGCATGTTCGTCGTCGAGATGCGCGGCTACATGCGGGACATCAATGGGACGGGTGCCCGGGAGCCGGTGGGCAGGATTTCGCTGCTCGAGGATACCGACGGGGATGGCAGAACGGACAAGCACTCCGTGTATCTCGACGGATTAGTAGAGCCGCGTGCGGTCCTGGCCATCGATGATGGACTGCTGGTAGGGGAGCCGCCGGACCTGTGGTATTGCAGGGATTCCGACGGCGACGGGAAGTCCGACACGAAGGAGCGGGTGTTCGACCAGTTTTCGCGCCGCGACAGCAACGTGGAGCACAAAGCCAACAGCCCGCTGTGGGGAATCGACAACTGGATCCATGTTTCCCAGCACGGGCGGCGCTATCAGGTCATCGGCGAAAAGGTTCGCCACGAGCGCGTTCAGGCCATCGGCCAATGGGGCCTGGCGCGCGACGACGAGGGGCGCTTCATTTTTTCGAGCAACAGCGACCCGGCGAAAGGGCTATTCGTGCCGCCGCACTCTCTCGGTAGCGAATGGAATAAGGGCGCGGGTCGCAGTGTGACAGAAGCGGTGCGCCCCATCGGCGACTATCACCGTGTGTGGCCCGCCATGGTGACACCGGATCTGCAGAGCGGTCCGGACGCGGCCCGCAAGAGCGACGGCACGCTGAGTCACTACACCTCCGCCTGCGGGCAGACATTCTTTCGCGGTGATCGGCTGGGCGATGGAATCAACGGCGACTATTTCGTCTGCGAGCCGGTCGGCCGCCTCGTGCGCCGCTCGAAGGTCAATTTCCCGGATTCCGGCCACGTCGAACTGACCAACCCGCACGAAAACGATATTGGCGAATTCATCAGCTCGACCGACGGCAATTTTCGACCCGTGAACTGCTACACCGGTCCTGACGGCTGCCTCTACATCGTGGACATGTATCACGGCATCATCCAGGAGCGCAATTTCATCACCCCTTACCTGCGCGAAGCAATCCTCAAGGCCGGGTATGAGAAGAGCATCGGTCGCGGACGCATTTACCGCGTCGTACGCGAGGGAGTTAGGCCCGGCCCGAAGCCGACTCTTCTCGATGCCCAGCCATCCGAACTCGTGAAGCACCTCGCGCATCCCAATGGCTGGTGGCGTGACACCGCGCAGAGCATTCTCGTCACGCGCAGTGAACAATCGGTCGGCCCCGCGTTGCGGGAGATGGCGTTGAAGCACGAAAATCCCCTCGCCCGGCTCCACGCCCTCTGGACCCTCGACGGGCTGGGGAAGCTCGATTTCGACACGTACCGCGCACTCACCGGGGACGTCGACCCGCGGATCCGCGCGGCGGCGGTCCGGGCCATGAGACCTTACATCCTCAGGAAACAGAATCCGGTAGAGCTTTACAACCAGCTGGAGGAAATGCTCGCCGATGCGAGCCCGCTCGTGATCGCGCAGATCGTTCTGACGGTGGGTCAGGCGGACACGGCACCCGGGCGGAATATCATCGCGAAGGGCATCGCGAAACACCCCACGCACGAGACGATCTTCCATTCGGTCCAGGCCGTGACCCCTGCCGAACGTCTCGTCGATTACCTCGTCACAGTCCATGCCAACCCCGTATTCCAGAACGACCCGCTTAGCGCCGACGAAGGCGCGTGGCTAGATCGCTGGCGGCAGCTCTGCATCGCCGGGACGGTCTCCAGCGGCAACCCGGAGGCGCTCGCCCGGCTCTTTTCGGTCATCGCGGAAACGAAACCCAAGGCCTCCATCCCGATGCTGCAGGCGATCTCCAACGCGATGCCCGCCAACGACAAAAAAGTAATCGCGCTCAAGTCCAAGCCCGAGGGGCTCACCGCCCTGGAGCAGCGCCCCGAGCCGGAGATTCGGGAGCAGTTGAAACACGTCTCGGCTCTGGTCACCTGGCCGGGACTGCCGACCTACGAACAGGAAGCGGCCGGGCAGCCTCCGGCGCTGGGCAACGAGGACAGGGTGCTCTTCGACAAGGGCAAGGTCATCTACCACGAACTCTGCACCGCCTGCCACGGCCCCGATGGCCAGGGCATGAAAGCTCCAGCGGGCGCGGCACTCCTCGGGCCGCCGCTTTCTGGATCTCCACGCCTCCACAAGACCAGCGAGGCGGCGATCCAGACCATGCTGCATGGGCTGATCGGCGAGCTTGACGGCAAGAAATACGAGGGACTGATGGCGCCCCTCGGAGCGCCGAACAGTGACGAGTGGGTCGCTTCAGTCCTGACCTACATGAAACGCGAGTGGGGAAATGCGGGTTCCCCGGTCCAGCCGTCCGACGTCGCCTCTCTGCGCGAGAGATTCAAAGATCGCAAGACGCCGTGGACCCAAGCGGAGCTTTCAACAAAGTGATAGCCAATGCTTCGCTTGCGAGAGGGGAAGAGCCCCGGCCCCCGTGTCCCAATGTCCCGTAACTGGATTATCACGCTCCCCGGGCCACTGATTTCGCGCTGGAAGCCTTGATTTTACAAGGTTCGCCCCGCCGAAATCCGCCGTGGACAGGCCCCGACTGGTGCAGGCCGGTTTCGCTGGCTCTCTTCTTGAGCACACTCGGGCTCAGGGCAAGGGCTTCTGCGCGGGGTCGCGGACGCGGTAGTAGAGGAACGGGCCGGTGGCGGCGCGGGTATCCGTGAAGGTCGTGCTGGATCCCTGGGACGCCACGCTGTCGACCAGTTCACTCCAGCCACCCGGCTGTCCGGAGGGGAGCAGGGAGGTCGAGACATCGACCGCGTAGAGCTTGCCGGGGCGCGAATTGAAGGTCAGGGTCACGGAGGGAGCCGCCGGATTGTAGGCGACCGCCGTGATGGCGAAGGGCTGGGAGGATGCAGGGACGTAGCGGCTGAAATCGCCGTCCCGGATTTCCTCGATCTGGCTCTGGCCGAGCGCGCCATTGAAGAGTGCCACGTCGTCCATGAGCCCATGGAACTCGATGGTGGTGAAATCTCCCCGATTCCCGATATAAACCGGGTTGGCGTTGATGCCCGTTCCAAAGCCTGCATCCATCGGGCCGCTGCCGACCTCCACGGCGTTGATATAGTAGCGGTAGTCTCCACCAGCCTCGGCGGTGAAGGCGACGTGCGACCATTCATTTGGCGGGACGCTCTCGGTGGATGGACCGATGAAAATGAGAGCGGGCGGGCCGGGATCCAGCTCGAATCCAAACTCAAGCGACCCTCCTCCATTGTTGGTCCGCAGTTCGAAGTTACCCGGGTAATTTGGGGGGCCGAGACTGGGAGCCTTGGCGAGAATTCCATCCCATTGATTGTTCTCCGGCTTGATCCAGGCGGTGATGGTGATTTTGCCCGTGATGTCGAGGCTGGGTGCGTGCGGCACCAGGACGTGTTCGTCGTGGTCAACCCCGGTCGTGAAACTGAGCGACTGGCCACCGGCGAGGGCATCGGGAACGTCGGGCGCGAATGCCGGTCCCGGAATGCCCATGAGGGAGCCGTGGTTGCCAAGACCGGAGGAGTCATCCGCGTTGCCTTCGAATCTCCACAAGCCCACCAATTGCACCGGCGGAAAGTCGTCAGGGTCGGTGGGATCAGTGCCGGCGTTCACTTCGGCGCCGTCGTCCGTTCCGTCGCCATCCGTGTCAACGACGGTGGGATTGGTCCCGGTGTCGGTGGCATTGACGAAGGTGCCGGTTTTGGTCTCGACCTTGTCGTCCAGACCATCCCCGTCGGTATCGGCTTTGGTGGGATCGGTGGGCGGACGGGCCCCCGCGCCCGCGATTTCCGCGCCGTCCAACAGGAGGTCTTCATCGGTGTCGTCTGAGGTCGGATCGAGAGTCGGGAACTGCCCGGCCAGCTGGAATTCCTTCAAATCGGTGAGACCATCCTTGTCGGCATCGGCACCGCCAAGGCCAGAGAGAATGGTCAGAACGGTGGCCCAGCGAACCTCGTAATCGTCTGGCAAACTATCCGCATCGGAGTCCGCCACCACGGTCAAGACGAAAACAGCCTTTCCCGTTTCACCGGAGGGCGCGCCGGTGCTTTGGATGCGCACGGAATAGGTCGTTCCGCCCGGATCGCGGGAGAAATTGTGGGTCCCGGCCTGGAGCTGGTTGCCTGCCACTTGGAACTTTCCATTGTCAGTATCTCCTTCGCCCGCGACCAGAGCGTAAGTGTAGGTGTCGCCCGGATGCCCGACGTCAGAGGTGGTGAGGGTGGCGACCAAGCTGCCCTGAGTGACGGTGGAGGAAAATTGGCGCGGAGTGAGTCGGATAACCGGTCCGCCCACCACCGGCCCGGTCGCCACTTGAGCAATTTCCGCTGCGGTGAGGGCACGGTTCCATACGGCGACCTCATCCATGAGTCCGTCGAAGGTCGTAAAAAAGTCGGCCCGGCTCCCGATGTAAAGCGGGTTCATATTCGTTTCTGATCCAAACCCGGCATCCATGTCGCCCTCTCCCGCGATCTCGCCGTTCACGTAGTAGGTGTAAACTCCGCCCGCCATGGCGGTGAAGGCGATATGCGCCCACTCATCAGCAACCAGAGCGGTGAAGGCGATAGGTGTAAAAATGAGATCGGGGGGACCTGGATTCAACTCGAATCCGAACTCCAGCGCTCCACCACCGTTATTGGTGCGAAGTTCATAGTTTCCGGGAAAGTTTAACGTACTTCCTTCTGTCGGACTTTTCGCTACGATTCCATCCCACTGATTGTTCGCGGGCTTCACCCAGGCAGTGATGGTAATCTCGCTTGTGATGTCGAGGCTGGGATCGTGCGGCACGAGAACATGCTGCGCTCCGCCCTCGAGGGAGAGGGACTGGCCGACGGCGAGGGCCGCGGGGACATCATTGCTGAGCGTTGCCCCGTTTTCGAGCGTCCCGTCATTGCTGTTCCCGGAAGAATCGCTGGTGTTCCCATCGAAGCTCCACAGGCCGACCAGACCGTCGCTGATTTCAGCGTAGGTGAGGGTTGCCGAGCCGGTGAGAACTGTGAGCGCGACAACCAGGGCTGCCGAGGTCTTCCTCGTATGAGTTGAGGAGAGTGAGTTCATTTTGCTTTGGTATCGGGGGTAAAAAAAACCCTGCCCACGCGTATCCGCAGGCAGGGCAGAAAACCATTGCAGCCCTGCCTTATCGGCGGCGGCGAACAAGGAGACCAAGGGTCCCAACCAGCCCCAAAAGGGCAGTCGAGGGCTCGGGAATGCCGTTGGCCATGATGGCACCGATCTCTGCGGCGCTGAGTTCGGTGTTGAAAATGGCCAGTTCATCGAGGTTGCCATCGAAGGTCGTAAAAAGGTCGGCCCGGCTCCCGATGTAAAGCGGGTTCGTATTCGTTTCGGATCCAAAACCGGCATCCATGGCGCCCCCTCCCGCACTCACGCCGTTCACGTAGTAGGTGTAAGATCCGCCCGCCGTCGCGGAGAAGGCAATATGCGCCCACTGATTGGCAACAAGAGCGGTGGTGGCGGGAGGTGTAAAAATAAGATCGGGGGGGCCTGGATTCAACTCGAATCCGAACTCCAGCGCTCCACCACCGTTATTGGTGCGAAGTTCATAGTTTCCGGGAAAGTTTTGAGTACTTCCGGCACTCGGACTTTTCGCCACGATCCCATCCCACTGATTGTTCGCGGGCTTCACCCAGGCAGCGATGGTCATGGCTGAGGTCACATCCAAACTGCTGTGGTGGGGGACCAGAACATGCTGGGTTCCCCCTGCGAGCGCCAAGGAGGAAATGCCGGCGGTCGCGTTCGCCACATCACCTGAGAGACTCGCACCATTCTGGAGGGCGCCATTGTTTCCGTTGCCGGAACTGTCGTTGGTGCCCCCCTCGAATCTCCACAGACCGACCAGAGCCGCGTGGGAGGAGAGTGAGCCGATGGTTAAGAAAAGGCTGAGAACAAGGAGTTTTTTCATTGGCGTGGTTCTGTGAGTTGGTGGCCTGGATTTGGCAACTGCGTTGGTCGTTTTTGCAAATTGGCTGCCGCAAGGCAAGACAAATTCGAGCAATTTTTTCAGGGAGGGAGGCGCAAAGGAGGCGGAAGAAGAAGTGGAGGCAAAAGATATTTCCACGTAAATGTAGTAGTTATTGTTATTTTTGTTCCCCGTGCCAATCGCCGGGCTCGACACAAAGCAGCTTGAGGATTTGTCGACGCCGGAGCTTCGGTGACGGTTCCGGTGTCGACGCTCGCCCTGGCCAACCGATTCGAGAAGCTTGGGGAGGAGATCGCGGCGCTCAGGGGTACTAGCGCCGACAGCCGCCGCTACTTGGGAACGCGGTTCAAGAACACCTGCAAGTTTCCGTTATTCACGGCGACCGCGAGATCGTCCTGCCCGTCCCCGTCCACATCGACCGCCGCGGCCTCCCGGGCGTCGCCGGGCACCACGATTCCGCTCTCCGCAGGCCAAATCTCGCGGAAAGTCCCGTCGCCCATGCCCATCAGGAGCGCGCCCAGACCGCCTGCCATGCGGCCGGTTTCGCGCTGCGGACCATAGAAGTTCTGGGAAACGTAAAGATCAGGCTTGCCATCGGAATCCGCCTGGAGGAAGGCGAGCCCGAAGCAGGGCGCCACCTGGGCGAGCCAGGGCAGGGGCCGGAATTGGAACTTCCCATTCCCGTCGTTGAGCAGAATCCCGCTGCGCAATTCGTTGGCTTCCAATTGGAGGGACTGCTCGAGCTTGGGTTTGGTGTAGATGCCCACCAGGTCGGCCACCGCGAAATCGTGGAAGGTGCCGAATTTTTCGCGGATGAAGGGCATCGCTGCGCTGGAGCAACTGCGCCCGCGGTTGGGCACGACCGTTTCGCCGGTGCGGTGGGCTTCCACGATGTGTTTCGTTCCAGTGCCCTCGAAGTCGCCGAAAAAGAGCAACTGCGGTTCCTCGGAAGTGGGGTGGTACTTGGTGTTGAGCCCGAAGTTGCCAACGGCGTAATCGCTATCGCCATCTCCATCGACATCGGCCGCCGCGATGCAATTCCACCAGCCGAGCCGAGCCGCCAGTCCGGCCTCGGTGGTGGCGTCCTCGAGCTTGCCGCCCTGGTTGCGGTAGAGTTTCACCGGCCCGTACTCGGTGGTAACCAGCAAGTCGGCATCGCCGTCGCCATCCACGTCCGACCAGAGCGCGTCCGTGACCATCCCGGCCGCGTCCAGGGCGGGGGCGAGTTCGACGCCGGCGTCGGTGAAGTGCGCAGCGCCCGTGTTGAGGAGGAGCCGGCTGCGATCGGAGGTGGGATACTTACCGGGAATGACGCGGGCACCGACGAAGAGATCGAGGTCGCCGTCGCCATCGAGATCGCCGGGCGCCACGCAACTGCCGCTGAAACGTAAATCGGGCAAGGACCCTTCGATCGCCGGCGTGAATTTGCCCTCGTGGTTCAGGTAGAGCCGGTCCTGCAAGGCCGCAGCTCCCTGTTCGCTTTCGACACCGCCGGAGACCACATAAAGATCGGGATCGCCGTCGCCCTCCGCATCGAAGAAGACCGCCGCGACATCTTCGCTATCGGACGCCGCTTCGAAGACATCTTGCTGCACGCGCTTCAAATTTCGTTCGCCGGGCTGGATCCAGAGTTGCCCCGCACTGCCGGCCCCGCCGCCCAGGAAGAAATCCTGGCGTCCATTGCCATCGATGTCGCCCCAGGCCATGGCGGGCCCCTCGAGGGACAATTTGTTTGGGAGCAGCGGTTGAATGGCAAAGTCATCAAAGGAGCGCTCGGCGTGTGTGGCGGGCGTCGGCAACGCTCCGAAGAGCGGGACCTTCGCGGGTGCCGGTTTGGCGGGGGTTCCGCCCACTTCGCCGATCACGTAACGATATCCCGCCGCGAGATCGCTCACGGTCTGCACCACTCCGGAGGGCCAACGAATGGTGAGCGCGTCCACGGAATCCGCCTCGCCAAGCCCGAAGACCGCTTCGGCGGGATCGCAGCCCAGGTAGCCACGCATCGGCTGGAGAGTCCGCACCAGGGTTCCGCTCCGGGTCGTCGCGCGCAACTCGGCTCCGATGCCGTCCTGATTCAGTCCGCTTCCCTGCAGCGCGATCACCATCACCTGGCCGCCCGCCGAAGTATTGCGAAACAATCCGGGGCTCTCCTCGAAATTATTCACCACCAGGTCGAGATCGCCGTCGCCATCGAGGTCGCCCGCTGCCGCCCCGAAGCTGGTGGTATCCTCCAGCAAGCCCCAGTCTTCGGAAACATCCTCGAAGACCATCTCGCCCCGATTGTGGAAGAAGCGATTGCGCTCCTTGAGGGGCGGATACTCGATCCAGGTGTTCACCCCGGTCTTCTCGTGAACCTCGCGCACTTTACTGCGGATGTCGGAATTGAAAAAATCGCGCGTCATCCCGTTGGAGACAAAGACATCGTTGCGCCCGTCGCTGTCGAAATCCGCGATTTTGACCGCCCAGGTCCAGTCCGTGCTCGCGAGGCCCGCCATCTGCGCCACTTCCAAAAACCGGGGCGTGCCGGTGTTGAGATAAACGGCGTTGCGCATGTACTGGCGCGGCGTGGGCTTCTCAAGGAACCAGCCTTCCGCATCCATGTCGCCCATGTTCATCTTCTGTTTGTAGTGGGTGGTGGCCGCCATGTCGGAGGCGATGAAGTCGAGCCGTCCGTCGCCATTCAGATCACCCGCGTCGCTGCCCATGGAAAACCAGGGCGTGTGGGGCACGGTCTCCGCGATCACGTCCGTAAAGCTGCCGTCCTTGTTGTTGCGGTAGAGGTGGTCGGGGCCGAAAAAATCGTTGGAGACGTAGAGATCGATCCACCCGTCCTCATTATAGTCCCACCAGGAGGCGGAGAGTCCTTCAGAGTGGCCGCGGATCCCGGCACTCTCCTCCGTGTCCACAAACTTGCCGCCCTCGTTGCGGTAGAGGCGATCGCGCTGCCCGGCATTGTGTTGATGCAGGGTGCCGTCGGGCTTGAGCAGGGCGCCCAGTTCATCCCGGTAAGGCTCCGGCACGATCACCTCTCCGCTCGGCAAGACCTTGAAGTCGAGCTTCT
>JBJXFS010000112.1:0-111617 GCA_046155625.1 Verrucomicrobiales bacterium
GTTGGTAGAAGGCGGTGATCGGTAATCAGTAATCAGCGGGAAACGGGCGTGGCGCGATGGACGGGGCGAGTCACAGTTATGGGTGGCAGGGCAGCGAGCGGAGCGGCCACTTCGAGGACGAGGACGATTCGAAGCATCCGGAACAGGTTATTTTCGCCCATGGACTGGTACTTCAAGTTTGAAGGCGCGATCGATAAACTTGGTGGTTATCCGATGGTATAGGGTTAAACGCGTTCAAGTTGAAGACAGGATTGGGCGGGCATTCAGCCCTTGATTGTCGGGGATGGAATTGCTGGGGCTGCGGCCCAGGAAAGCCGCCCTTGAGCCAGGAACCCCAAGAACAGGGATTGGCAAAACGAAGAACGAAGAACGAAGAACGAAGAACGAAGGACCCCCTTGGCAAAGCGGGCCTCCAAGATTGCCTGAGTGGGGGTTACGGTGGGGGAAGCGTTGACGGTGAGTGGGTGTGGGGGCAGGTTGGTAACTCATGAAGCAGAGACTGACTATTCGCGGGGCGGCCATTGCGGCGGCGTGCGGGGTGGTGGTGTCGGGATGGGGTTGGGCGGCCTCGCCGAACTTGCAGTCGATCATGCCGCGGGGTGGGCAGCGGGGGACGGAGGTTGAGTTCACTTTGAGTGGCGAGCGGCTGGGGGATGTGGAGGAGGTCGTCTTGAACCGGTCTGGGGTGAAAGTGAAGGGATTGGTGCCGGCGGAGGGCGGCACGACGGTGAAGGTGGTGATGGATTTGGCGCCCGACTGTCCACTGGGCGAGCATTATGTACGGCTGCGGGCACGGAGCGGGCTGACGGGGGTCCAGACGTTCTGGGTCGGTCAATTTCCGACGGTGGATGAGAAGGAACCGAACACGGATTTTGGAGTGCCGCAGGTGGTGCCGGTGAATTCGACGATCCAGGGGGTGGCGGATAACGAGGATGTCGATTATTACGCGGTGGAGTTGAAGAAGGGGCAGAAGTTGACGGCGGAGGTGGAAGGATTGCGACTGAGCGGGGGTTTTTGGGACCCGTATGTGGCGATACTGAATTCGAAGCGATTTGAACTGGCGGCGGCGGACGACACGGCATTACTCGCGCAGGATACCTTCGCGCAGATCGTGGCGCCGGAGGACGGGGTGTATGTGGTCGAGGTGCGCGACAGTTCGTACGTCGGGAACGGCGGGTGCCGGTACCGGCTGCACATCGGGGGCCTGCCGCGGCCGAGTGCGGTGTATCCGGCGGGGGGCCGCGCGGGCACGGAGGTGGCACTGACCTTTCTTGGGGACGCGGGTGGCCCGCTGACGCGGACGGTTGCGCTGCCGGGCGCGGAGGATCCGAAGTGGGGGGCCTTCGCGGAGGTCGACGGCCTGAGCGCGGCCTCCCCGAATTGGATTCGGGTATCGGCGTTTGACAACGCGCTGGAGGCGGAGCCGAACGATGATTTTTCCAATGCGACGCCGGCGCCGGGCGGTTTACCGCGGGCCTTCAACGGGATCATCGAGAAGCCGGGGGACGTCGACCGGTTTCGATTCGAGGCGAAGAAGGACCAGACGTTCAGTTTCATCGCTCACGCGAAGTCGATTCGATCGCCCTTGGATCCGGTGATGCAGATTTTCAAGGCGAGTGACCAGGCGCATCTGGCGAGCAACGACGATGCCTTGGGCTCGGATGCCAAGATTGATTTCAAGGCGCCCGAGGACGGTGAATACATCCTGGTGGTCTTTGATCATTTGAGAGCGGGCGGGACGGAATATGTGTATCGGGTTGAAGCGGCGGCGCCGGTGCCATCGCTCACGCTGAGCATCCCGCAGTTCGCCCGCTACGATTATCAGTCGCGCCAGATGATGCCGGTGCCGCGGGGAAACCGCGTGGCTGCGGTCATCAACGGCAACCGAGTCAATTTTGGAGGTGACCTGGCCTTTGAGGCGGCGGGATTGCCGATCGGGGTCGCCCTGGTTGCGGAACCGATGCCGCAAAGCAGTGGGGGCGTTTATCCGGTCATTTTCACGGCGGCCGCGGACGCGCCGCTGGCGGGCACGCTGGCCGATGTGGGAGCCAGGCCGACGGACCCGAATCTCAAGCACCTGCGGGGCGGCTTCGCACAGAAACTGGATCTCATGATGGGCGAGCCGAACAACACGCCCTACTACAGCAGCACGATCGAGAAAATGGCGGTCGCGGTGGTCGAGGAAGTGCCGTTCAAAATTGATGTCGAACCTCCAGTCGTCCCCTTGGTGCACAACGGGACGTTGGATATTCGGGTGGTGGCGGAAAGGAAGGAAGGATTCAAAGCGCCGATCACCGTGCGAATGCTTTATCTGCCGCCCAACGTGGGAGCGCAACCAACCATCACCATCCCCGAAGGCCAGTCGGAAGCGATGTATACGCTCAATGCCAATACGAATGCGGAGATACGGACGTGGCATTTGGCGCTCATGGGAGAAAGTGACGCGGGCCGGGGACCGGTCCTCGCGAGCACCGGGCTGATCCCCGTGCGCATTGCCGCCCCGTATCTGGCCATGAAAATCGAGATGGCCGCGATCGAGCAAGGCAAGGCCGGCGAAGTGATCGCCAAGATCGAACATGCACAACCCTTTGAAGGCAAGGCGAAGGTGGTGCTTCAGGGGCTGCCCGCGAAGGCCGAAGCTCCAGCCATCGAGATCACCAAGGATCAGACGGAAGTGCATTTCCCGGTGACCACAACCGCGGAAACCCCCACGGGGAATCACAAACAGCTCTTTGCCTCCGTGGAGATCCCCGCGGCGGGCAAAGTGATCCCCCATACCGTCGGTCACGGCGGAACCCTCCGAGTCGATTCGCCTCCGCCGGCCCCCGCCACACCCGCGCCCGAAGTGGCTGCCGCTCCCGCTCCAGCCGCCGCCCCCCCAGCTCCCGAGAAGCCGTTGAGTCGGTTGGAAAAGCTGCGGTTGGAGGCGAAGGAGGCTTTGAAGCGGTGAGGGGTAAGGGGTAAAAGGGAAGGGGTACGGGTGAGGGTGGTTGAACTCTTGTGGGATACTGTCCTCAGGAGAGGGCGAGGGGGCCGGCGGTGGAGTGGTCGCGGTGGCCGAAGGCGTGGATGTGGTGGCCGAAAGCGTGGGCGATGCTGAGCCAGAGGCGGTTGTGCGGGACATTTTCGAATTGGAGCGCCTGTCCGGCCTTGAATCCGAGTCCTCCGCCGACGAGGCAGAAGGGGATGTTGTCGAGGGTATGGCTGTTGCCTTTGCCGAGTTCGTTGCACCAGACGATGGTGGTGTGGTCGAGCAGGCTGCCCTCGCCGCCGGGTTCGGGGATGGCGTCGAGTTTACGGGCGAGATCGGCGAGTTGCTCGGCGAACCAGGTATTGATTTTGACGAGGTCTTCTTGGGCTTTGAGGTTGTCGTCGGGTTCGTGAGAGAGGCCGTGGTGGCCTTCGTCGACGCCGAGCCACCGCATGCGGGCCTGACCGACGGAGTTGGTGAACTGGAGCGAGGCGATGCGGGCGAACCCATTGGCGAAGGCGTTGACCAGCAGGTCGATTTGCATGGAACTGATTTTCGGGATGCCATCGTTGTCGAGCGGTACGCCGGGTTCGAGCACGGGTGGCGGGAAGAGGAGGCGGGTGGTTTCCGCGGATTTGAGGTCCTGTTCCATTTCGCGGACGAACTGGGCGTGCTGGTAGAGGAGCGAGCGTTCCTCGGCGTCGAGGTGGGCGCCGACCAGGCGGAGGTCATCGCGGACATCGTCGAGCACACTGCCGAGGTGTTCGCGGTCTTTCATCTGGCCGTAGAGTTTTTCGAAGACGGCGTACGGGTCGCTGAGGGGGGCGAGCGGCTGGTTCGGGCCGCCGTAGACTTTGCGGGTCCAGGGGTCGGCGCGGTTGGGGACGGCGACGCCGAGTTCGAGGGAGCCGAAGCGGGTGGCGGTGGCGGGGTCGGCCTGGAGGAAATTTCTGATTTCCTGGTCGATGGAAATATTCCTCGCCCAACCGGCAGGTTTGTCACTGCCGCCTTGGATATTGCCTGGAAAGAGTTCGTCGGCGGTGAGGAGGCAGCTGATGCCGCGCATATGGCCGTCACCGTCGCCGCGGATTTTGTTGGAGACGCCATTGAGCGTGAGCGTGCGAGATTTGAAAGGTTCGAGGGGGGCGAGGATGCGCTTGAATTGGAAATCAGGCCCCGTTTGGTCCGGCCAGAACTCAGGTGGGATGGTGCCATTCGGGGTGAACATGAAGATGAGCCGTTGGGGCGGGCGGGCGGCCGCGCCTTGGGCCAAGGAAGGCAGGGCGGGGAGGAACGGGAGGACGGCGGCGGAGAGGCCGAGACGCTGGAGGAAGAGGCGGCGGGTAGTCGGGTGCATGGGGCGTCGCGAATTATGGATGAGTGTACGGCATTGGGCTGGTCAGATCACGGGCTAAATCTATCGGCTGGCCTGTTTGGCAGGATCCCGGGCTCCTTGGGCGGCGCGGGCGGTGATTTCAGCGGCGAGTTGACGGACATTGTGCTGGGAGGCGATGAAGGAGGCCTCCAATTCTTCGACGGTGTTGGGCCCGAAGGCGGCGGGCGGCTGTTTGACGAGGCTATGGAAGAGCTGACGAATGAAGCCACGGCGGGCACTGGCGGCGGTGGCGGCGTGCTCGGCCACATCGCGCGGGCCGCGCAGGTCGATGGTGTCGCCTTCGGCGGTTTGGAAAGGGGACTCGGGATTGATCGGCTTCTGATTGTCGAGTGTCCGGAAGCGGCCGACGGAGTCGAAGTGTTCCAGGCTAAACCCGAGCGGATTGATGGTGACGTGACAGGCCATGCACGACTCCTTGCTGGTGAGATCGGTGACTTTTTCGCGCATGGTGAGGGCCGGGTCGAAGTGGGATTCTTCGAAGATGATGGCCTGGGGTGGTGGTTTGAGAGGACGACCGAGGATTTGGCGCGTGAGGAAGACGCCGCGATGGATGGGCGATGTGGTCTTGAAATAGGAATGACTGGCGAGCAGGTAGGGGTGAGTGAGGACACCGGCGCGCTGGGAGGCGTCGAGGCGGACCGTGACAAATTCATCCGGGTCGGCCGGGGGATCGGCGCCGTAGAACCGGGCCAATCGATCGTTGAGGAGAAGGTAGTCCGCCTGGAGCAGCTCCCGATAATCGGAGCGATCATTCCAGATGACCTGGTCGATGAAGAGTTCGAGGGAGCGGCGCAGGTCGGCCAGCACATGCTCATCGAATCCGGGGTAGGATTCGCTGTCTTTGCGGAGGTCCCGTCCTTTCTCCATGGCGAGCCATTGACCGAAGAACTCGTTCAGCTTGGCCTTGGCGCGCGGGTGGTCGAGCAGGCGGCGGGCCTGGGTGCGGTTTTCCTCCGGGGTGCGAAGCTGGCCGGCGCGGGCGGCTTCCCAGAGTGCGGCATCGGGAAGGGAATCCCAGGCGTCGAGGGCGAGGCGGGCGGCGACGCCAAAGTCGTCGTTGGGGCGGCCGAGGTCGGGGTAGAGGAAGCGCGGCGACTTGAGGATGAGAAGCACGCTGCGTTTGACGGCAAGCTCGGGGGCCAGCCCGTCCTCGAAGCATCGGTCGACGAAGAAGGCGCGGTCAGCATCGCTGAGCGGCCGGCGGAAGGCGCGTTCGGCGAGTGTGGCGAGAAAAGCTTTCCATTTTTCGACGCGATCCGGGGCGGCGCCGTCGGCGCCGGTGAGGCGGGGGAGGCGTGGGAGGACGAGGTTGGCGACCTCCAGGGCCGCGCGGGTGGAAGCCTCGTGCCATGCTTTATTGACGGCAGTGCCGCGTTCATACCCTTCGCTGGCATCATCGGCGGGAAAGTGAGTGGAAACGACGGTGACGTGGCGTGCAGGGGCCGGGGAAAGGTAGGGCACTCCGAGCACATCCCAGGCGCCGTCCGGTTGACGCCACTCGAGACGCACGGCGCCGCGGCGGTCCATGTACTTGAAGTAATCGAGTCGAATCGGGTAGGCGCGGCCGCCGAGCAGGAAGACGCGAACGGATTCGACGCGGTCGACGTTGCCCGAGCTGACCCAGGCATCGATGAGGGCAGGCATGCGCTGGGCGGCGCTGTCGTCGCGGCGGTTCCCGTCGCCGGGACGGAAATCGCCATTCAAATAGAGGCGCGCGCCATTGGGCGTGGTGAGGCGAAATTCGTGCCAACCGGTTCGGTGGGCGAGCAGCGACCCTTGCCAGGCAATGGAGAATTGCTGGGGCGAGCAGCCGAGGACCGGCGCGCCCTCGCCGAAATCGAACTCGAGGAATCGGTCTTCGCGCGCGGCGATTTTGCGGGCTTTTTTGTTCATGCCGTCCGATTCGTGGTAGACGGCATCGAGACCGGTGAGCGGCCCCAGGGACATCGGTTCTTCGAAACTGCCGATCAGGTCGGCCACCGACTCGCGGAGCTGGCGGTTGGTCAGACGGGCCGGCGTCAGGGCTGGGGGGGGCGAGGCATTGCCACGAGCGGCGGGCGAGTAGAAGGCGTCGTAAATGTAAGCGGCGACGCGCCTCGACTGTTCGGGATCGAGGACATCGGCGTTGTCCTCGGGCATGTTGCGGTCGATGTAACTGGCGAGTGATTCAAGCGAGCGATCACCCACCAAGGCATCATCAGCTTTGCCGGCCACGCCCTCGCCGGATTTGCCATGGCATTCGACGCAATGTTTGGCGTAAATCGTGGCGCCGTCTTCATGCGGGGGCGGCGCGGTGGTGGGCTCGGTGGCGGGGGGCGGCGATTCCTGATCGGCTGAGGCGGGTGCGGCTGGATCTGGAGCGTTCTGGGCGCGCGCCGCCGGGCCTCCAATTCCCAAGGCAAAAGGGAGGCACAGCAAGGCAATGAGAACTTCGCGAGGCAAGACCACCATCTTGCCCAAGCTTAACGATTTTTGGGCGATGGGTAGCCTCAATCTGGACTCAGGCAATTCCTGACAACTGGGATCAGCCTCGATCGACTCCCAGGTGCCGCTTGAGCCAGTCGCGTTCGTTGAGATAGGCGGCCAATTTTTCGCGGAGGTACCCGTAAAGCCCGAGGCGCGATCCACTGGCCTGCACGCGATCGGCCAGTTCATCGATTTCGAGCAATCGTTCTTCTATTTCGTCACACTCGGCGCCATCGAAGAACCGGCGTTTCAGGCATGAGGTGGCACGGTGCAGGCTTTCGGCGGTGGCGATGGCGATTTCCTCCCTGGAATCATCGGTGACGATGCCGCGCTCAGCCACTTGTCTGGCGATGCCGACGGCGAGTTGGCGGGAGAGCGAGTCGAGGCGGACCAGACTGCGGGCGGTTTGGTCGAAGGCGGGATCTTTTTGAGCGTGGGCGAGGGGGACCAGAGCGTGGAGGGCGGCGAGGAGCATCAGGGTGGCGAGGGAACGGCGTCTGTTCATTTGAAGTGGTGGGTGAGGATGGAAAAGGGCGCGCCTCGGACGCAGGGAGCGGTGAAAATATTCGGCGCCACTCGATCGCAATCCGTGGAAACTTCTCTTCGCGTTTTCCGGCGTGCTTGGCACCAGTGGGTCCACGAATGCTGAATCTGATCGAAAACCCGCTCTATCGGGAGGCCGACCTGGGTCGGCCGATCCCGGACTCGCCGCACGCCGTGTCGGTCTGCCTGCCGACATGGGCGAGTGTGATTGGCTATGAAGAAGCGGATCCGGCGGTGACCGAGCGCATGGAAGCCGGGTACCCGCGATTCTTTTGTCACCCGCAAGTGACGGCGCTATTTGCCAAGGTGGCTCGGGAGAAAGGCGGTCCACGGGAAAAGGCCTTGGTGTTTCCGACGCCCGAGGCGGCGCTAGCGGCGGCCGACTGGGTCCTGCTGAAGGAGGAGATTGGTGGGGTGTCGGTGAGGCGGCTGCACGGGGACCAGGATGATGCCACGGACGCCACGGCGATCTTGTATCCGGCGGAGGCCGAACGCACGGCGCGTCTTTATTGGCGGTTTAGCGGCCAGGGAGTGTCGAGCCGGTTGGCGGAAGCGTTGTTGGCCGGGTGGCAGGCGCCGGAGTTTCGGGCGGCTGAGGCGGCAGGGGCGGCGGCGAGGGAGACGGTCCGAGCGCGCGTGGCCGCGCACGCCGGCCAGCCAACTTCGCATGTTTTCCTGTTTTGCAGCGGGATGGCCGGGGTCCATGCCGTGCAGCGGGCGCTGGGTATGCTGCGGCCCGGGCGTCGCACGCTGCAACTCGGATTCCCCTATGTCGATGTGCTTAAGGTCCAGGAGGAATTCGGGAGCGGCGCGTGCTTTATCCCCGGAGTGGGGGAGCCGGCCGTGAGGGAAGCGAGTGTGGTGGCGGGCGCCGAGCCGCTGGCTGGCCTGTACCTCGAACTGCCGAGCAACCCTCTGATCGAAATGCCTGACCTGCCAGCCGTCGCGGCGCTGACCCGGGAGCACGATATTCCGCTGGTGGCGGACGATACGGTGGCGACAAGCGTGAATGTCGACGCGGCCGCCCATGCCGACATCGTGACGACCAGCCTGACCAAGGCGTTTTCCGGAGTCGGCGATGTGTTGGCGGGGGCGGTGGTGGTCTCCGAACGCAGTATGTGGGCCGCGGCGCTGCTTCCACTGCTCGCCGCCCAGGAAGCGGCGGCACCGCTCTTCGCTCCGGACGCCGTGGTGCTGGAAAAGAATTCCCGTGATTTCGCCGTGCGGGTGCACCGGATGAGCGCCTCAGCGGCCACCGTGGCCGATTGGCTTTCGCGCCATCCGGCCGTGGCGCGAGTGCATTTCCCATCGGTGGACGCGAATAAGCGGGCGGCGTTCGATCCCTTGCGCACTGGTCCGGCGGCGGGGGCGCAGGGGTTCGGAATGCTTTTGTCGTTCACGCTCAAAGACCCGGCGCTCACTCCCGGATTCTACGACCGCCTCCGGCTCAGCAAGGGGCCAAGTCTCGGAACGAGTTATTCACTCGCCTGCCCGTACACCCTGCTGGCTCATTACACCGAGCTGGAATGGGCCGAACGCTGCGGCGTCAGCCGCCACCTGATCCGCGTCTCGATTGGGCTGGAAGATCCCGCCGATCTCGCGGCCCGTTTCGCGGAAGCGCTGGGCAGCGGTTAAGGACCGAGGAAGCGATCGATGGCACCGATGTGTTGAATTTGGGCAGTCGGGCGGCGAACATCACAAACCGCCGCGCGGGGAACTACTACGACGAGAGCCGCGGTTGGGAGCGCGGGTTGCGCGCCTTCGCCGCCAGCTTCGTCCCCCACGACGGATTTTTGCACTGTTGTAAGGTAGTGTTTCACAGGGAGTGGCGGGCTGGGGCCGCCATGGAAACGAACACGGTTTGACATTGCGAGCGACAGGTCTGAGTCGAATGCTCGAGTCAGTATGGCGGTCTTAGCCCGCCACTCCCAGTCGTCCCCCGATTTTTTCATGCTTTTTTCGCCCGTGCAAAAATCCGTCGTGCTTCGTCCCTCGAGTAAAAAATCGCTTGTCCTCCGGCCTTGGCTTTTATACATCATGCACACCATGAAAAAACTGACCACCCTTCTCTCTGTTATTGCCCTGTCATCCACCGCCATCGCCGGTCCCGTGGCCAGGACCCCGGTCACCGAGCAGGAAGCGGCCCGCTTCTCGGCGGCTCAACAGCAGTCGCAGCAAGTCCTTCAGGTGCAGGCGGGTACTTGGGCGGATGACTATGGTCTTTGCGTCCTGGCCGGCATCGTTGGCGTGGCGGCCCTGGCGGTCGGCATTGTCGCTCTGGCCAATGACTGAGCGGCTATTGATCAGCCTTATGGAACGCCGGGTTTGCTACCCGGCGTTTTTTTTTGGCGGGCAGCGCGGAGGGGCCTGAGACAGGCCAGGTTGAATCGGGAAGTAATCGACCGTCCACCGCGAAGCCTTGGTGTGGGTGCCGGCCGCTGCGGCCGGAATCGATGGCCAGGGCGCGAGCCTTGAGCGAAACGGATTTACGCCCACGCTTTCGCCCGGGCCGACGATTCCGCCTTGTCTGGCAGTACTCCAAGCCAAAGCGGAGCCGAGGTCACCCAAGCCAATGGCCGACTCGCGGCAGCGCGCAGGGCGGAAAATCCCCAAACTCCTGCGAGCCGCGCCTTGGCGGCCCCCTACCATCGGCTCCTCTCGGTGTAAAACACCATGTCCCCGCCGGGCATCATGCGATTGGGAACTTTGAAGGGAAAACTTTCCTCCAGGCCGATCAGCGTGCTGGAGCGATAGGTGAACATGGCACTGAAGTTCTCGATCAGCGGCCCCCATTCACCATATTCGCCCGACCGCCCGGCGATTTCGCTGGAGTATTTTTCGTGCGTGGAAATCGGCGTCAGGAGCACGCCGGCGATCGGGTACCCTTGGGCCTTCGTGTCTTCTAGGGCGCGATAAAACTGGGCGCGCGTCCGCGGGAGCCACAGGGCCGTGCGGTCGGCGTACCAGGCTACAGCCCAGGGGGCGTCGGTGGCGATAACTTCATTCTCCGCAACGGTTTTAGTGAGAAGCGGGTATAGGCGCGGCAGGTAGGGTGGCCAATTCGCCTTAAAGTCCCGTTGCAGCCCGTACATGATGGACCACGGCAGTGTGAGCAAGAGCGGGGCCGCGCTCACGATTACCACGATGATAAACTGACCGTTGCGGACCATCGCGATATCTACCGGCAGGCTGAGCCGGCTCCAGAGGACAGCGAGCAGAGCCAGGCCATAGGCCGACATCAGGGGGATGAAGAGAACGTGGATCTGATTGGCATCGCTGTTGCCCTCCGGAAGCCCGAAAATGGCCATGCCGATGGCCGACCACACCCACATCATCAGGATGGCCCACCGGAATTGGGCGATTTCCGCGCGCTTGAATGGGTGGAGCAGGCTGATGAAAAACAGAGGGGCCGCTACGATACCCCCCATGAAGGTGAAGATCGAACCGAGTTGCTCCACCGTTCCATACGCGATCTTGCGCAGGAACCCGTCCGGATTGAGCTGAATCTGGGTGGGGTTGAAGTTCCGCATCACCATGCTCTCGGATCCACCCGCCAGACCGGCATAAAACTGATAGAACCCCGACCCCATGGGGTTGCCTGCGGTCGGCCAGTTGACGAGCAGCGGCCACCAGATCACGATCAACAGAAACACACCCAGCATGATCAACGCCACCACGCCGCGCGGACGCAGGAAGAAGGCCCCGTAGAAAAGCGCTCCCACGAACGCCCAGATGGCGATCCAATGGGCCAGCGCCAAAAGCCCAAAAAACAACGCCGTGAGCACTGCCCATAAATGGGGAGACCGGCCGATCTGGACGCACTCGACCGCGCGGTAGAAGAAATACATCGCAAATGAAAACAGGAACAGCATGAGCGGCTGGGGGAGACCCGATTGCGCGAATTCCCAGAGAAGCGGGCAGAGCAGCATGAGCAGGGCGGTCACCCCACCGATCTTGCGGTCAAAAATGTGGCTGATGAGCAGGTAGGAAATCCCGATCGATGCCAGGAGCAGGACCATCGAGAGGCCCGCGATAAGGTAATCGAGGTAAAAAATCTGCTCGTTCTCGATGTCGAAGGCCAGATTGTCGCCCTTGCCATCCGGATTCTCCTTCCTGATCAGGCGCATGGGAATCGAGTTGATCAGTGGATTCAGGGGGGCGTGATACGTGTCGCGTTGACCGATCAGAGGGACTGGCTCGGCGTTTTCGTCGTCCGCTTTTCGATTCTCGTTGTTCTGCCACACCGCCAGGGGCCGGAGCGTTTTCGTCATGTTCTGGTGACCACGGGCGATTTCGCGCGCGATCTGGGCCTGATCCATGCCCTTCGCATGAGAGAGGCCTTTAAAATCCACCACGAGATAAAAAAGGGTCACAAAGGCCACCAGCAGGACGAAGAGTCCCCACCGGATCATGCTGGCGGGGGTCAGTTCGGAGGTCGACGACGGTTGAGATGAGGCCATGGGGGAATTGCGTGGTCAGGAAATGAAGGCCCTGTTTATTGGCTGGGGAGCGCATCCGAGGCAATCGAAAAAACCGGCACCGCGGTCCCCGGGAGGACAGAAAGATTTGGAGGCGAAAAATGAAATGACGTGGGGAACAGGCCGAGAAGATGGTGGCTGCAGGGGCCTGCAATAGCGTGGTTTCATTTTTTTACCTCCCATTTTTTTGTCCTTCCACGCCGGTAGTGGCAGGAGTTGTTGAGGACAGAAAGACTTGGGGTCGAAAATTGAAATGCTGCCGCCCAGGGTATTTCCGGATGGGGTGGAAAGCGGGGTCGCGTAGTGTAGGCTGGGCGGTGGTGTCATTTCAACTCACGAGCCCGTACGAACCGCAGGGGGACCAGGGGCAGGCGATCGCGAAATTGGCGCGATCGTTGCGGGCGGGGAATTCGCATCAGACGCTGCTCGGGGTCACGGGGTCGGGCAAGACGTTTGCCATGGCCAATTTAATCGCCGACGCGGGCAAACCGGCCTTGGTCATGTCGCACAACAAGACGCTGGCCGCGCAGCTCTACTCGGAGTTCAAGGCCTTTTTTCCCAACAATGCCGTCGAGTACTTCGTCAGTTATTTCGACTACTACCAGCCCGAGGCCTACATTCCGCGGACCGACACCTACATTGAAAAGGACTCGTCCATCAACGACGAGATCGAGCGGCTTCGGCTGAGCACGATGGGTTCGCTGCTCACCCGCGAGGATGTGCTGGTAGTGGCCAGTGTCTCGTGCATCTACGGCCTGGGTTCGCCGGACGATTACAAAGACATGATGGTGCCGGTCTGGACCGGCCAGCGGCTGCGCCGCGAGGACCTGCTGGCGCGGTTGGTGGGGATTTTGTTCGAGCGCAACGACATCGCGTTTGGTCGGGGCAAGTTTCGTGTGCGCGGCGACATCGTCGATGTGCACCCGGCCTACCTGGACAGCGAAGCGATCCGGGTCGAGTTTTTCGGGGACGAGGTGGAGCGGCTCTCCTTGATCAATCCGCTGACGGGGGCCAGCAAGGGCCGCCTCGAACGGCACACGTTTTATCCGGCCAAACAGTTCGTCACGCCGGGCGACAAAATGAAGGCGGCGATTGTGGCGATCCGGGCCGAGGCGGACGAGCGGGTCGCCTGGTTCGAGAAGGAAGGCAAATACATCGAGGCGCAGAGGATCCGGCAGCGGACCGACTACGATTTGGAGATGATGCAGGAAATGGGGTTTTGTTCGGGGATCGAGAACTACAGCCGGCACCTCACGTTCCGCGAGCCGGGGGCCACGCCATACACGCTGCTCGACTTCTTTCCGGACGATTTTTTGCTGCTGGTCGACGAGAGTCATGCGTCGATTCCGCAGATTGGAGGCATGTACGAAGGGGATCGGTCGAGGAAGACGACACTGGTGGAGTATGGATTTCGGCTGCCGAGTGCGCTGGACAACCGGCCGTTGAAGTTTGCGGAGTTCATGAAGCGAACGCGGCAGCGCGTCTACGTGAGTGCGACGCCGGCTCGCTTTGAGATTGAGAACAGCGTGGTCGGCAACATCGGATACATTCCCCATCAGCGCGAGAGGATCGGCGATGAGGAGACCACTCCAGAACTGCTTCCCGGCGGCGCGAGACCGGCGAACCGGCGGTCTGTCGTCAAAGTCAGCGGAGCGGACGATCCGCTGGAAGCCTTCGACGTGACGACGCCGGGGCGGCGTTTGGTGGTGGAGCAGATCATCCGGCCGACCGGGCTGCTTGACCCGGAGATCACGCTGCGACCGCTCAAAGACCAGATTGACGAAACCATCGAGCTCTGCCGCCAGCGGGTCGAATGCCGTGAGCGGGTGCTGATTACCACGCTCACGAAACGGACTGCCGAAGACTTGACGGACTATCTCCGGAATGTGGACCTCAAGGTGCGCTACTTGCACAGCGACATCGACGCCATCCAGCGGGTCGAAATCCTTCGGGCGCTGCGGGCCGGGGAGTTTGATATTTTGGTCGGCATCAACCTGCTCCGAGAGGGGCTGGACCTGCCCGAAGTGAGCCTGGTCTGCATTCTGGACGCGGACAAGGAGGGCTATTTGCGCAGCGAGACGAGCTTGATTCAGACGGCAGGCCGGGCTGCGCGCCATGTAAACGGCCGGGTGGTGTTGTTTGCCGACCAGGTCACGCAGTCGATCCAGCGCCTGATGGATATCACGGCGTACCGACGCCGCAAACAACGGGAGTACAACGAGGCGCATGGGATTACCCCGCAGAGTGTGAGCCGCGGGGTGCAGGAAAGCCTACATGTCCTGAACGCGGGCCGGAGAGTCGAGGAGGGGATTGTGAGCCATGTGGCCGAGGGCGCAGGGGGCTTGGACATGGTGAATTTGCTTCGGGAGTTGGAATCGGAGATGCGGGACGCGGCGGCGGCCCTCGATTACGAACGGGCGGCGTTGCTGCGCGACCAGATTCGCGAATTAAAAGCGTCCGCCGGGCTGCCCGCCGCAGAACCGGCAGGGGCGGAAAAACGCGGTGGAAATCGGGCGATTTCTTATCGGGGCGGGAAACGGGGCGGCAAGGCCGGGTCACGGCGGTAGGGGTTTTGGGTTCTTGGTTCTTGGTTCTTGGTTCTTGGTTCTTGGTTCTTGGTTCTTGGGGTTTGGATTATAGTGAATGTGTCATGGGGTGGGTGACGGGAGATGGTAATTGGTGGGCCACTCCGTTGGTGACAAAGTGCGCGAGGGCGTCTTTATGTCCGCGGTGCTGGAATACGTCAAAATCGCCCGTCCCGAGCATTGGTTGAAGAACGTGTTCATCGTCTTCGGCCATGCTGTGGCGTGGACGCTGGTTCCGTCGGTGACATTTACCGCGGCGACCGCGGCCACGGCCGCCCTGTCACTGGTGCCGGCGAGTCTGGTGGCCTCGGCGAATTACATTCTGAATGAAATCCTCGACGCTCCATTCGATCGGCTGCATCCGACCAAGAGATTGCGCGGGGTGCCGGCGGGGCGAGTCAAAGTACCTGTTTTATGGGTGGTGATGGCCGGGCTGATCGTGGCAGGGTTCGGACTGAGCCTCGCCCGGTTTCCGATTGGCTACACGTTGGCGCTCGCCCTACTCTTGCTGAGCGGACTGGTCTACAATGTGCCGCCATTGCGGCTGAAGGACCGGGCGTTTGCCGATGTGATTGCCGAGTCGTTCAACAACCCGATCCGGCTGTGGCTCGGGTGGTATGCGCTGGTGCCCGGTTTGGGCGTGGTGCCGCCATTGAGCATTGTGCTGGCGTGGTGGGCCTTTGGCGGCCTGCTCATGACCGGCAAGCGCTACAGCGAATTCCGGTTCATCGGCGATCCCGAAGTGAGCGGCGCGTATCGTCGAAGCTTCCGCACCTACACGGAGCCGCGGTTGCTGTTGGCCATGATCACATATGCGGGAATGTTCTGCTTCTGCGCGGGTGTCGCGATCGCCGCCTATCCGCGACTGAACAATCTGGTTCTCGTCTTCCCGGTCCTCCTCGCCGCCGTGCTGGCGTATTTCCGGTACGCCATGAGTGAGGTCGGTGCCCGGCTCGAACCCGAGCAACTGCTGCAGAACAAATGGATCATCGCAACCACAGTGGTCACCGCCTCCCTGACCGTGTGGTTGCTGACCACCGAGCTTCCATTGCTGGATTGGCTCCATTTCCTCCGACCGCTGGGGTACTGAGGTTTCGCTGCGGCTCCGACCAAAGTCTGATTGGGATGGGATTCAACTGGGCGTATGCGTGGCTAGACGATGAGGGTCACTGATATTCATTTCGTCCGCCGTGTTCGCCCACGAGAATCGAACGTTGCCTTGGGCGTAAAGCTTGCTACGAATTGAAAATGAAGAATTGGCGTTTCCTCTGGTTTGTGGCGGTGGCGGCACTTGAGTCGGGGTTTTCTGGTCATGCGGGAGCGGCTGAACCGCCGAAGCTCCCGCCCGGACTGAAGCTGGTGCGGGATCTCGATTATGGTGGTGTGGACAATCCGCGGCAAAAGTTGGATCTTTATCTGCACGAGCGTCCGGCGGAGAAACCGCGACCGCTGATCGTGTTTGTTCACGGCGGAGGCTGGGAGGGCGGGAGCAAGGAGGATGGTCGCGTCATATTGCCGTTGTTGGCCGACGGGACGTATGCCGGTGCGTCGGTCGGATACCGGTTGACCGGCGAGGCGCGCTGGCCGGCACAGATTCACGACGGCAAGGCGGCGCTGCGCTGGCTCGGAGAACATGCCGCCGAGCACGGCTGCGACCCGAAGCGCATGGCTCTCTTGGGGATTTCGGCCGGGGGACACCTTGTCAGCCTGCTTGGCACGAGCCAGGGAGACGAGGCGCTCGCTGGCCGAGTGGGAGTGAAGGAGGACACGGAGGCGGTCGACGCGCCCGCGATCGCGGGAGTGGTCAACTTTTGCGGAGTGACCGATTTTATTGCTTTTCCTGGGCAGGGGAGCGTGATCGATGCCGAAGACACCAAAGGCCCGATCGGTCGGCTGTTTGGAGGCCCGATGAGCCGTCATTTGGAGGCGGCCAAGGCGGCTTCCCCCATTACGTACGTATCCGCCGACGATCCGCCGTTTCTGCATCTTCACGGAACCAAGGACACGCTGGTTCCGTACAGTCAGGTGGGACGGTTGGATGCCGCGCTCGAAAAGGTCGGAGTGAAGAGCACGGTGTTGACCGGGCTTGATGGTCCTCATGTTTTCGTGAGCGAAGACTTGTTTGTGAAGCTGCGTCAGTTTCTGAACCGCTGCCTGAAGGGAGGCACTGAGGTGGTGCCGGAGGGGCCGGTCGCGATTAAATGACGGCGACTACGGCGTGACCGGCAGGCGTTCGTTGCCCGTTTCCTGTTTGGCGAGCAGTCCGTTTTGTTTGTAGACCTTGAGTTGGAAGCGGGTGGCGGTGCTGAGCACGCCTTCGATGGTGCTGAGGCGTTCGGCGACGAAGCGGGCGACTTCGCGCAGTGTTTCGCCGGTGACGACGACGCACAAGTCGTAGCCGCCGCTCATGAGGTAGCAGCTGGTGACTTGGTCGAATTTGGCGATGCGTTCGGCGAGGTGGTCGAATCCGCCACCGCGTTCCGGGCGGATCTTCACTTCGATCAACGCGGTCACGCCGTCATGGCCGCATTTTTCCGGGTCGAGAATCGCCTGGTACCCCATGATGGTGCCGTCTTTCTCCCAGACCGCGATCTGGCCGGCCACATCGGCGGGGTCGAGCGAGAGCATTTCGGCCAGTTCAGCCGTGCTGAGTTTGGCATTTTTTGCGATCAGCTTGAGGATGGGCGACATGCGGCGGTGTGGGGATCAGGGTTGGCCAAAGCTGATGCCGATGGCCTTGGCTGAAAGAACCAGCTCGCCGTTGGGGTCGACATTGCGGAGTTTTTCCACGGCTTTTTCGATCGGCACGGATCCGACGTGGTAGCTTTGGTAGCTGACCATGTGGCCGAATAACCCCTCGCGGATCAGGCTGACGGCCTTGACGCCGAAGCGGATACCGAGGATGCGGTCGAGCGCAGTCGGCGATCCGCCGCGCTGCAAGTGGCCGAGGATGCACGAGCGCGTCTCCTTGCACGTCCGTTTTTCGATTTCGTAAGCCACTGCATCGGACACGCCCTTGAGGCGGATCTGGCCGGCTTCGCCGCGGTCGGTGCCGACAAGGTTGCCTCCCACCGGGCAGGCGCCTTCGGCCACGACCACCAGCGTGCTGTGGTAGCCGCGACGTTCGCGATCGAGCACGGCCTCGGCCACGCGTTCGTGAGTAAACGGGATTTCCGGCACCAGGATGATGTCGGCGCCACCGGCGATCCCGCCGTGCAGCGCGATCCAGCCGGCATGGCGGCCCATGACTTCGAGCACCATGACGCGTTTGTGGCTGTCCGCGGTGGTGTGGAGGCGGTCGAGGGCGTCGACCACGGCGGTGATGGCGGAGTCGAAGCCGAAGGTCATGGCGGTGGCTTCGAGGTCGTTGTCGATTGTTTTCGGCACGCCGACGACCGGGATGCCCTCTTTCTGAATCTGCAGGGCGGTGTTGAGCGACCCGTCGCCACCGACGACGATGAGGGCGCGGACGCCGAGGCGGTCGAGGGTGGCCTTGGCTTGGTCGATGATTTCCTTGGGGACGCGCTGAGCGTTGTCTTTGCCGATGATGGAGACGAAGTGACCCTTGTTGACGGTGCCGAGGATGGTGCCGCCGAGCTTGGCGATGCCGGCGGTCTTGATCGGGTCAAGGGTCATGTGGTTTCCCGGCGGGAGCAGGCCTTCGAAACCGTCGCGAAAGCCGATCACGTCCCAGCCGAGTTGGTGCGCGGCCCCGGTGACGCCATGAATGACCGCGTTCAGGCCGGGGCAGTCGCCTCCGCTGTTCAGGATTCCAATTCGGATTTTGTCGCTCATAAGTGATGGCCAGTGCAAGCGGGCGGCGTGCCGGCTTGCAATAAATTAGGGTGAAGGGGCACGGTGAGGGCTCAAGGAGGGTCGAGAAGTTCGTCAGAACTATTGATGACGCGGCCGCCGGCATGCCACTGGTCATAGCGGGCCCACCCTTGGGCCAGGAGTCCCTCGGCGTCGGCAAATCGGTTTGGCGACCCGAGGACGACGACGACGAGGCGTCGGGGAAAAATGGTGGTGTCCTCGGGGCCACGGCGAACGACGATATTCTTGCGGGGGGCGGAAAGGATGAGGCACTGGCCGGCGCGGGCGGTCGTGCCGGTTTTGACGCCGTCGATTCCGGTGCGGCCGAGCGAGGTATTGGTGTTTTTAAGCATGAACAGCTCGCGCTGCGTCCCGCCGCGCCAGACGGTGATGCGCCGTTCGCGCTGCGACGTGTAGAAACTGAAGGCCGGCTTCTTCTGGGCGTAGAGCGTGAGTCGGGCCATGTCGGCGGCGGTGGAGAGCGGTACGGCGCGCCCGCTGTCGAGTCCATGGGGATTGAGGAATTTGGTGCCGGTCATGCCGAGATAGCCGGCCAAGCTGTTCATTTGTTTGACGAAGGCGGCGTAGGCTGAATTGCCGCGGCCGGTGCGCTGGACGATGTCATTGCCGACATGCGAGGCGAGAGTTTCGGCGGCGATATTGTCACTGCCCATCATGGCGCAGCTCAGCAGGTCGCGGAGCGAGAGAGAATCGCCTGGCGCGAAGTTGAACGGATTGGGAGCCAAGCCCGCGGCGGTCGGCGGAACTACGGCCCGCTGGCCGAGGTCGGCGCCGGTGCGCTCGGCCCAGTCGAGGACGACACAGGCGCTGGCGATTTTGGTCAGGCTGGCGACCGGGCGTTTTTTGCCCGCATTACTGGCCATGAAGATTTTTTTGGTGTTCGAGTCGACGACGATGTAGGCGTCAATGGTTTGGCCCAGAGCGGGGCTGGACACGCCCGCCGCCGCGGTGACGGCGAGGAGGCACAGCAGGCGCCACGGATTCAGCACGGGTCGAAACATGATCGCGGGATCGTAGCGGGTCCACTGGGGATGGCAAATGGTTGTGGCCGGGAGCTCAGGCGCGCGCAAGGCGCGCGGCGGCGGTCGGTTCGACAGGCTGACAGGACCGGTATCCTTCGCCATGCGGTGGGAGGGCGGCGAGAAACTCGTCGCGCTCGCTGAGGTGGCTAAAGTCGAGGCCGATCAAGGCGCGGCCGATGCGTTCGCCCGACTGACGGTAGTTGAAATAGCAGAGGCTGGCGCGCCCGCGGATGGCGGTGTCGAGGAAGTCGTGCAGAGCGCCGGGTCGTTCATAGAAGTCGAGGCGAAGAAACGCGGGGCAATTGAGAAGATCGCCGCGGAGCGGGATGGCGCGGAAGCTGATGTCGGTGGCCCCGGTCAGGTCCTCCCACGAAAACCCGTGAGCCTCGAGGCGGGCGGGCAGGGACTCGAGCACGGCGGCGTTTTCGGCGGTGATGGTAAAGGCCGGCCAGGCCTCGACGGGGTCTACCTTGCCATATTGGAAATCCGCGATGTTCAGGCCAGCGAAGCACGAGTCGAGCAATTCGAGCATGGAGCCCGGGCGTTCGCTGAGCCGGATACGCAGCGTGCGCGACGCCAGACTGGCGGCTCCCTCGGACTGGGCGATCAGGCCGAGCTGGAGGAAGTCGAGATTGGCACCGGTGATGACGACGAGGACGCGGTGGCCTGCCAAGGCAGTGCGTTCGCGGATGACGGCGGCCAGGCCGATGGCGCCCGATGGTTCCGCGAGGCAGCGCAACGATTCCCAGAGGACGCGAATAGCGCGGATGACTTCGGCATTGGTCACGGTGACCAGGCGACCCACCGTCTCACGGCACGCCTCGAACGGGAGTGCGCCGATTTGCCGCACGGCCGTGCCATCGCAGAAAATGTCCAGGTGATCGAGGGGCGCCGGGTGGCCGGCGGCTCGGGCGGCCTGTAGCGAAGCCTGATCCACGCCTTCCACGCCGACCACGTCAAGCCACGGCCAATACGTTTTGAGCCAGGCAGTCACCCCGGCGATCATGCCACCGCCGCCGACCTGGAGGTAAGCGGCATCGAACGGTCCGTGTCCGGAGAGCACGACCTCGTCGGCAAGCGTCCCTTGCCCGGCCATGACCCGGAGGTCGTCGTAGGCGTGCACATACACCGAACCATGGGCGCGCTCATCCTCGCGCGCCGCCGCCACGGCATCGTCATAACTGTCGCCGACCAAGACGATGTCGACACACGATCCGCCGTGCTGGCGGACCGCCTGTTGTTTGATGCGCGGAGTGGAGCGCGGCATGAAGATGCGGGCCTGGAGGCCCAGAGCCCGGGCGGCCAAGGCGACACCCTGCGCGTGATTGCCGGCGGAAGCAGTAACCACGCCTCGCTCCGCTTCATCCGCCGTCAGGCTGGCCAGCCGGTTGCCGGCTCCCCGCCACTTGTACGACTTGATGGCCGACAGGTCTTCGCGTTTGACCCAGATTTCCGGCTGTGCTTCCGGTCCTGGCAGGATCAGACGCTCCATCGGAGTCGGCTGGCCGAAGCGGTAAACGCGGGCGCGCGCCCAGAGGATTTCTTGGCGCAGGCGGCGGTCGAGGGGCAGGGGAGCAGAGTCGGGCGCGGTCACGCCACCATTGTCGCTCGCGGGAGGGCGGGCGCACGTGGGAATCCTGGTCGGAGGGCGGTATGTACGGCTCGAAAGATTGGCCGCGACTCAGCGTTGTTGGGGGATATGGCTGCGACTGCCACAGAGCCAACGGCCCGAAACCATGCCAACGCGGGCGAAGCCGCGTGAAGCACCGGGGCTCTGTGGGCTCACAATCGTCGCACTTTTCCGTCGAACCCGATGATGTGGAAGTCCGGGGTGGTAAAGCCGGCGTGGATGTGGAGGTACTGGATGTCGGCGGCGGCGAGTTCGGCGAGGGAATCGGGTGAGACGCCGGGTTCGAGGCGCGGTTCGAAGATGAATTCCTCGGTGAAGTTATGATGACCGGGGCGGTACGTTTGCGAGTAGTAGCCGCGCAGGACGATGGGTTGGGAGGTGAGGCCGGTGAGGGTGGTTTCCTCGAATCGGACAAGCGGCGCGGTGTAGCCGGCTGCGAAGGGCGGCTCGTCGGGCCAAAAGAATGAGATTTCGGCACGGGTACCGCGGCCATTGGCGATTGATCGATGAATCCGGATGGCTCCCGGTGTCACCTGGCGTCTGGGTTCGAGCAAAGCGATGTCCGTGGTGGTCGATTTGAAGGTGCCGTCGTAATCGACGATGGGCATGGGCGTGGCGTAGGTGACAGTGACCTGCGGGGTGAAGTCGTTCAGGGTGACGACAGGCGGGGAGCCGTTGGCGGTGGTGGTGATGAGCGGCAGGTGGAGGTCCCAGGCGCGCCGGGCGAGCCCCTGACCGGTCGACCAGCGATGATGCGTTCCGTCCGGGGTGGCGGTGGCTTCGGGCCAGGACGATATCGGGCCATCGAGCACGGCGAGGGCGCCATTTTCCATGTGTTCGAGGCGGCCGGTTCCGAGCACACGGTTCGCGAGCGATTCCGGCGTGAGGCGCATGGTGCGAGCGTGCATCCGCCAGAGCGACTTAAGCCGATGATTGGCGAAGACATCCCCGGCTTCCCTTTGGGCAACGACCCACTCCATCGGATCGTCGAGGAGGAAGGCCGTGATCGGCGGCCCCGCGACCGGAAGCGGGATGGGGCGGACTTGTTTGACGACCAGACCGAGGTTCAAGTCTTTTTTGTATTCGTAGTTGAGAACGAAGCGCGACTGGGCCGGGTGGAGGGCGCGCCATCCATCGGCCACGGTGCGGAAAAGCGCGAGAAACCCGCGATAATCCTCCTGCCAGCGCATGACGGGCGCGCCGAGCGGGACGCGGGTCGAGTACTGACGCAGGGTGAGGTCAACGGATTCGTTGTAGGCGAATGTCTCGACGAGTTCGGGGAGGGCGGTGCCGTCCGGATTGGTGACCGACTCCGCCCCCAACTGCGTCACCAGCTCGCCTTCGACGCTGGAACCGAACGAATAGCGGAAGTCGAGGGTGGCCACGCCGTTGGCCAGTTCCTCCTCGTCCGGGAAGGAATGGTGGACAAGCACGGCCATGCCGACCTTTGATTCGTCGACGCGGTGCCGGAGGCGCTCGAGGTAGGCGTGGTCGTTGTAAAAGCTGGCGTAGACTTTGCGGAGGGCGCGAAAAACGCCGCGTTCCTGTGATTCCCGTGGGTCGCAGGCGCTGGGACCTGAGGTGTCGGCATCGAGGTCATCGAGCAGGCAGCCGCTGTAGCTGTCGTACAGACCGGCGCCGGTGAAATGTTCGGCGTCCTCGACATTGGTGGAGCTGCGGAAGCGGATTTTCCGGCCTGGGGTGAAAGACGATAACGAAGTGACGAGCGCCTCGCGTTGAGGCTGGGTGAAGTCGGCGGAATTTGCGATCAGAGTGCGGATGCCCGCGAGGGCGACGCGCAGCGGTCCGATTTGCGGCGGATACGACTGGTGGGGGGAGAGGCGACCGGCGATTTCCGAGCGGAGGGTGGAGCGGCCGGCCAGCGGTTGGTCGAGGTAGGCATCCCAGAGGTCGAACGAGACGGCGATGGCAGGAGGGCAGTGGTTGGGAATGGCGCGTCGGAGCAGGCCGTAGTTGGCCGCCTTCCCTCCGAAAAACCGGATGTCATCAGGAGTGAGCGCCTCGGCGGGCGCGGTGAATGCGCCGAATGCCTGTTTGGGAGCAAAATCGATCGGAGGCGGCGCTTTGAGCGCGAGCAAATCCGCGGCGAGATCCGGGCTCAACGTGTCGTGGGCGTCGATCACTCGGACACTCGATTGGGAGAAGTGCGACAAGGCGCGGAGGACCACGGTACGGCCGGAGAGCTGACGCAATCGCGCTTGTTCGGCCGCATCCGGAACGTGGACGAAAGGAATGCCAAACGACTGGGCGAGGATGGCCGTGTGCGAATTGGGTGACGACGGCAAGAGCGAGATGATGCCGGCCACTAGCGGGGTTTCGGCGGGCACACCGTCGGTCAGCAAGATGTCGACTGGCAACAGCCGGCCGTCGGTAAAGGCCGCGTCGATTTCGTCGGCCGGGAAAAACTTCAGGGTGCCGAGCGCCCAACCGGCCGAGTAGATCGGGGTATTCCATGACCATCGTTCGAGACTGGCCACGGTGATCCCGCGTTCGGCCAGCGCCTCGGCCTGTTCGCGCGCTGCGGGCCATTGTTCGTAAACCGGCATGTACAGCGTAGTGGCCGCGGGGTCGGCGTGCACCGCTGATTTCAACACCGCAATCCAGCGCGCGACTTCGTCGACCGTGTACGCGTCGAGTCCGACAAACTGCACGCCGAACTCGACGAAACTCGGACGCGGCGGGAACAGGACGGTCCCAAGGACCACCTGTTGCCCAGCGCGGTGCAGCGAGATGGCATCAAAGGTCGGCCGGCTCATTCCGAGAAAGGGAGCAAGCCGCTGCGCGGCGAATTCATAATGAAATGGATGCTTGCCACTGTCCTGGAAATAAACGCGTTCTGGTTCGCTGAGTATGATGGCGAATTTCACCCATCGAGGGTTTTCGTAGGGGGCCTCGGCGCGAAACGGATCATCCGGGAAGACCAGTTGATTTTTCCAATCGTCCGATGGGCCGCGCGGAGAGGCGATCGCGCGATAGTAAAGGCTCGAGCGGCCCACGAACCCCGGCGCCGGAAACGCGCGCACCGCATCGTGGAGTCTGGCCGCCTCCGTCCACGTGACTAAATCATGGGATGACTCCAGCCGCAGCACCGTTCCAGGGACTTCTTCGCCCGTGAGTCGGGGCGTGGTCCCCGGCGTCCAGGGAAGCAGGTCGAGCGCACCCGCCGGCGCAGCGGTCAGGGCGGTGGCCAGCATGAGCGCTGAACTCGACAGCCATTGAGTCATTTGGCGGCGGGAGACCAGTGAAATGCCCATAGAGTAGTCCAGTGATGACGGATCTTCACGGGAAGATCAGCTTCACTTTGAGAAAGTATGTTTGGTAACGTGTGGCGTCGCGGGTGAGTACCATCAGTTGGCTCGTCGAAAGCCTTGGTTTGGCCGAACCTGCGGCTTTGGCCAGCCAGCGGTCAAAGGCGCTGGGTGCCTGGCGTGCTGGTTTGCGTGGCTTCACCGGCAGCCTCCCTTCGCTCGCCGCAAACTTCACATTCGTCCCCGGTCTGAGGCCGAAGCGTTCGCGAAGGGCGATTGGAACGGTCACTTGGCCCTTGACCGTAATCTTCATTAACCGAGTATTACCTCCTTGGGTTATACTCGTCAATTCGCGAAGCGCCGGAGATTGATCTGGGGCTGATCGGCTGGCGGCTCGTCGGACAGATCGGCGTCGACCTTTAGTGAGGCCAAGGGGGCGATTGACAAGGCTGGCCATGCCGCAAGCGTCACGCCGTGCTTATGTCGTCAATCCCATCCGCTCCGCCAACGCCTTGCCACGAACCAGCCCCATTCGGATCCGTCTCGAGGCACCGCGGTGGTGGCCAGTCTATCCTGGATCGGGCGCCGGCGTCATTGGGCGCGGTGGCTCTCTGGGCCATAGGGCTGGTTGTGCCGCTACCGGCCGCGACCATCCTCGATCCGCTGGATGTGCCCGGGGTTTCGGTGGAGGCGTATCGGGCCGCAGCGCAGCGGTTTCCTCAGGTCGGGGAGGTGAATGGGGGAGGGTTGGCCGGTTCCGGTGTACTGATCGGCGGGCGGTGGGTGCTCACGGCGGGTCATGTGGCCGTGGGCAAAACCGGGGGAAGTTTTGTAGTCGGGGGCGCGAGTTATTCGATTGCGGAGGCGATCAGGCATCCCGGGTTTTCGTTTTCCACGCTGAGTTCGGATTTGGGGCTGCTTCTCCTCACTTCCGATGTGGTCAATGTCACGCCCGCCTTGCTCTACGATTTTCCCGATCCGGCTGCGATGCAGGGCGCGGTGGCGACCTGGGTCGGTCGCGGGTTGGGCGGGACCGGCCGAACCGGTGCGCAACTGCCGCCCGACTTCCGGGCGTTCACCAATGTCATCGATGTGGTCGGCACGATCACGACACCGCCATACACCCCGCCGGAATCCGCCTTTCTCTCGGACTTCGACCGTCCCGGCGGCGGATCAAACGCGCCGCTTTCCGATCCCGAGCCCACCGCGCTCGAAGGCGGCTTGGCGGTGGGCGACAGCGGGGGCGGCGTTTTCCTCGACCGCGGCGGCGTCGATTACCTGATCGGCATCAACAGCTACCAGTCGTCCTTCAGCGAAATCACACGGGGCGCCTACGGCACGCTCAATGGAGCCACGAACCTTGATCTCTTTCTGCCATGGGTGCAGGAACGGACCGGTATCGGCGCCGTGCCGGAGCCATCCACAGCCATGCTGGCGGCCGCCGGCCTGCTCGCATGGCGGCGGCGACGGGCCTGAGCCTCTGTTGTCCCGATCCGCTTTCAGTGGAGCCCGGCAGGCTGCGACTTGATCTCCGGGTGGGCGATCGCATCATGAGGCATGAACCGCATCGTCGACACCGGGGTCAAATTCACGACGTACAGGAATTTGCCGCCGCTGGCGGGGTTGGTTGAGCGGATGAGCGAGGCGATCGAGACTCCGGGGTTGGCAGTGGAGGTGGTGGTGAGTCGGCTGAAGCGGTTCCATTATGCGCTGAAGCGTTTGCACGGAATCTTCATCAGCCGGATCCCATCCGAGCCGGTGTATGAATTGAAGATGGCCTTCAGTCTGCACGCGCACTTGTGTGCCGAGCACGTCGGCGCGATGCGCCAGCGGGTCGGCGAGATGCGCGAACCCCCGCTGGGATTGGACAAAGTGCCACATCCCGCGCTCGAGAGGTTCTTTGATGAAATTCAGGCGGCCCCGACAATGCCGGCGTTATTAACCGCCGTTTATGAGATGGCCGTACCCTCCCTCATCTCCGGACTTGAGCGCCATCAGGCCGAATCGCACCCGCTGGCCGATCACCCGAGCTTGCGCCTCGGCCGGTTCGCGCTCCTCGAACTCCGCGAAATCGCCACTTATGGAAATGCCGCCGTAGCCGCGTTGGTCGACGAGGCTACGCGCGATGCCATCCGCGAGTGGCTGGCCTGGCTGCCGAGCTTGCTCGGCGAAGCCGGTGGCCTGGATGGTGCCGAGCCCGGTGCCGCTCCAATGCCGCGACCTGAGCTTCCGTGGTCCGGCCGCCCAGGCCCGATGAACGTACAGGTGCGGCGGGACGAGCGGTTTTCCGATCCTTATAACATGGGCGTGAATGCGGAAGCCTACCTCCAGGCCCCCTGCTTCGACGACGCCTCCAAGGTCATCATGATGTTTTATAAGCGGCTGAGGGAAATCGACGTCCCCGAAGTGATGGCCAGCATCATCGGGCAGACGCCGGACAAACCGTGGGCCTATTACCGGGACATGACGCGTCAGCTCTGGGACGAGGCCCGGCATGCCATGATGGGGGAAGTCGGATTTGTCAGCCTCGGGATCGACTGGACCACCGTGCCCATCAACTTTACGTGGTCGCTCACGCTGAACGGGCAACTTACCCCGATCGAGCGCCATGCCGTGTTGTACTTTATTGAACAAGGATTGATGCCCCGCACCGGCAAACGACACGAGTGGGAAGTCGCCCTGGCCAGCGGTCATCCTCTGGCCGCGTTGTTCCAGGATTTCGATTGGGCCGACGAAGTCCTGCATGCGCACATCGGCCGCCAATGGTACGTCAGCCAAATGCCGGGCGCCCGCGAAGCCGTCGATTATGGCGATGCCTGCTGGTCAAAAATCATGCTCAATTGGGCCGCCTGGAAACGCGATGGCCTGACCGAACATCGCAATTGGTGGCCGTCGGTCTACCGCGCCGCCTGCGCCCAAGCCGGCCTGCCCGTCCGCAACGACCAACTGGCCTACGCCACCAGCTACGAGTCGTCCCGCGCTGACCTCAAACCACTTCCGGTCGAGTGAGCCCCAGTGATTTCAATCCGCTTGTCACGGGAAAGCTGGGCGGGTTAGTGAGCGCATGTTGATTCGACTTCTTGCGCCCTGGAATTTTCCAGGGGCGGCAGCCTGGCTCGCGGCTTGGCTGTTTCGGCGGCATAAATTGCCCGTCCCTTTAGATGAAGTCTTTTTCATCCATTCTTCATGTTCGCTCGATCGGTTTTGCTATTTCTTTGCTTGGCAGGCCGGTGGCGGGTGGGGTAATAATATGATCCGCGGCTGTTTCGGCAGGCGTGCTCACACATGATCCCCTCCCTTAGCGAGACCATGGAGGACCGGCAGGATTCGCTGTGGCGAATGCCGGAACGGGAGGCGTTGTTGGGGCCGCGGCGTGAGCGGTCGGGGCGGCGGCGGTGGAATCAGCCGTATGAATTTGAGGCGTTGGAGCCGCGGATATTGTTGTCGGCGGCGGCGGCGGCGGTGCCCTTCGTGGAGGCGGCGGCGGGAAAAGATGCGACGCGGATCGAGCAACCGGAGGCCGTGAAGGAGGCGGCGGGCGAGGGGGGGCAAGGCGGGTCAGAAGAGGTCGATGGCCGGGGGCAGGGGGACGACCCCGCCGGGTCGGTTGACGAGCATCCGCGGTCGTCGTTGGGGAGTCTATTCGATGTGCCGGAGGACGCGCATTTTGCGGGGGCGGCGGGGGCGGATGGGGTGGTTCCTGTGGCGGATGTCGCGGCGCTGGGGGCGGGGGCCGGGGTGTTGGAAGCGGCTTCGTCGAGCGACATTTTGGCCGACGAGGGGACGGATCGTGAGGACGATGACGCGTCGAAGGCAGGACTTTTGGTCGCGGCGAACGAGCTGCCGATCGACGTGGGTGGACCGGTCATCGTTGGACCCGCGTCCGATCAATCGGACGAGTCCGAGGACGAGGGAGTGCTGGAGGTGAGCGGCTCGATCGCAGCGGATACAGCGTGGTCGGGGACGATCCATGTGACGGGGGATGTGACGGTGCAGGCTGGGGTCACGCTGACGCTGGCGCCGGGCACGGTGGTGAAATTTGGGCAAGGGCGGTACCTGCTCGCGCGCGGGTCGCTGATGGCGGATGGGGACCTCGCGAGCCCCATCATCTTTACATCTGTCAATGACGATTCAGTGGGCGTGGATGTCTCTGGCGAGGGGATTTCCACGCCTTCGCGCGGTGAGTGGAATGGCCTCTATTTTGACGGAGGATCGGATGCTTCAGTGCTGGATGAGGTGGTCATCCGCTACGGCGGCAGCGACGGGAATTGGGCGACGGTAAATGTGCGCGGGAGCAGCCCAAGGATTGAGGACACGACGATCACCGACGTGGCCGGACGCGGTGTGAGGATCACGGCCGGAGCGCCGACTTTGTCGCGGGTGGCGGTGACGAATGCGGGGGGTGTGGCGTTTGATGCGGCGTGGGGGACGGGTGGCCAATTTGACGCGCTCTCGGCGGCGGGTACGGGAGGCAATCATTTCCTTCTGCCGGGGGGCGATTTGACCGGGAGCAGTGGAACTCGGACTTGGAACTTCGGTGGGTTGCCCGTCCACGTGGCGGGCAATGTTCGTGTCTTCAACGGGGCGACTTTAACCATCAGCGCGGGCTCCATCGTCAAGATGGCAAATTCGGCTGGGTTATTTGTTTTTCGTTCGTCGACATCGGGCACGCTGGTGGCTGAGGGGACGGCCGGTGCGCCGATCATTTTTACTTCAACGGTGGACGATTCGGCGGCGGGTGACTCCAATGCGGATGGGGGGGCGACAACGCCGGGGCGGGGGAATTGGTTCGGTGTCAGCTTGGACTCCCCCACGCAGAGCGTGCTCGAACATGTCGAGGTGAAGTACGCCGGTTCAGATGGGAACTGGGGTGGGATCTCGCTTCGGGATGGGGCGTCCGTGTTAAGGAACTTGATCGTTCGCGAGAGCGGAAGCTACGGGGTGCGGCTCACCGGGGGCACGCCGACGCTTGAAACCGTGCGAGTGGAGGGCGCGTCCAATCTGGCGTTCTATTCCAACTGGAACATTCGTGGCACCTATACCCAATTGGACGCGGTCAACACGGCGGGCGGAAGCCAATTCAGGCTCGATGGGGGGAACCTGACCGGGGGAACTTGGAATTGGCATTTTGGCGGTTTGCCAGTGGTCGTGCATGGCAATGTACTCGTTTTTAATGGTGGTCTGTTGACCCTTTCGCCAGGTCTGGTGATCAAAGTGGCAGGCGGCTACTTCAGGGCGTACTCCAGTAGCTCTGCCGGCCAGATCCAGGCACGGGGCACGGCCGAGGCCCCAATCGTTTTCACCTCGATAGCGGATGACACAGTGGGCGGGGACTCGAATGGCGACAGCGGTGTCAGCAGCCCCGGGCGGGGGAATTGGGATGGAATCTATCTCGACAGTTCCACGAGTTTGCTCGAGCACGTCGAGGTTCGGTATGCGGGATCGAACGCCGTCTTCGGGGCGGTGAACCTCCGTGGTGGCGATCCGGCACTCCGCACTGTGACGATTCGGGAGAGCGGAAGTTTCGGTGTGCGGATCACGGGAGGCTTGCCGGTGCTGGAAACGGTGGCAGTACGGGGTGCCGCCAATGTGGCGTATTATTCCGACTGGAACGTTCGAGGGGACTATTCCAGCCTGTCGGCGGTGGACACGCGGGGAGATCTGTTCCGATTGGTTGGAGGGAATCTAACCGGCAACACCTGGGAATGGGATTTCGGCGGCATGACCACTCTGTGGATCACCGGCAGTATCAACATTTACAATGGTGGGACGCTGGTGATTCCGGCTGGATTGGTGATCAAGATGGAGGGCGGGTACATCAGTGCGTACAGCAGCAGTAGTGCCGGCCGCCTGGTGGTGGAGGGAACGTTGGAGGCTCCGGTGATATTCACCTCGACGGCGGATGACACGGTGGGGGGAGATTCGAACGTCGATGGTGCCTCGTCGTTCCCCGCGCGGGGCGACTGGAATGGCATCTACATGGACAGTGCGGTGGGCGTGTTGCGAAATGTGGAGGTGAGGTATGGGGGATCCGATGGGAATTGGGGTGCTGTCTCGGTCAGGGGTGGGACGCAAACCCTCTCCAACGTGACAATTCTCCAAAGCGGGAGCTACGGCGTGCGGTTCACCGGTGGAGTGCCGGTGCTGGACGGCGTGGCTGTCCACGGCGCGAACAAAGTGGCCTACTTCTCCGATTGGAACATCCGGGGGCAGTACTCCAACTTGGTGGCCACTGGCACTCAGGGTGACCGGTTTGACCTGATCGGCGGCAATCTGACCGGCGGCGCTTGGAACTGGGACTTTGGCGGGATGACCACTCTCTGGATCATCGGCGATATTAACATCTACAATGGCGGTGTTCTGACCGTCCCCGCTGGATTGGTCATAAAAATGGCGGGCGGTCACTTCCGGGCCTACGACAGTAGCAGCTCCGGTCGCCTGCTGGTGCAGGGCACGCTCGAGGCGCCAGTGATTTTCACGTCTACGGCAGATGACACGGTCGGAGGTGATTCAAATGCGAATGGAGCCGCCACTCTGCCGGCACGCGGCGACTGGAGAGCCATCTTTCTCGACAGCTCCGCCAGCGTGCTGGAAAACGTGGAAGTGCGGTATGCCGGGTCGGACCCAGTGTGGGGGGCGGTCGCACTGCGGGGCGGGACGCCCACGTTGAGAAACGTGACGATTCGGGAAAGCGGGAGCTATGGAGTGCGGATATCCGGAGGCACGGTGACGCTGGACGGCGTGCGGGTGGATGGTGCGTCCAACCTGGCCTATTACTCGAACTGGAATGTCCGCGGAACTTACGCCAACTTGAGTGCGGTGAACATCACGGGCGGGAGCCACTTCCGCCTCGATGGAGGCAATCTCACCGGCAACAACTGGACGTGGTATTTCGGCGGACTGCCCGTGGTGGTGCATGGGGACGTCCAAGTGTACAATGGCGGGACGTTGACGCTTGCTCCGGGTCTGGTGATCAAGGTGGCGGGTGGCTACTTCCTGGCATTTTCGAGTTCTTCGTCCGGCCGCATCGAGGCCTTGGGTACGGCGGAGGCTCCGATCGTCTTTACCTCGATTGCGGACGACACGGTGGGAGGGGACAGCAATGGCAACGGAAGCGCGAGCAGTCCGGCTCCCGGGAACTGGAACGGGATTTATTTGGACGCCTCGACGAGCGTGCTGGAAAACGTGGAAGTCAGGTACGCCGGGTCAGATGGGAATTGGGGGGGCGTTTCACCGCGGGGAGGGGCACCCACCTTGAGAAACGTGACGGTCCGCGACAGCGGAAGTTATGGCGTGCGGATCACTGGAGGCACTCCGGCGCTGGAAAACGTGCGGGTGGATGGTTCATCCAGTCTCGCATTTTATTCCAATTGGAACGTGCGCGGGACCTACCTTAATCTGAACGCGGCCAACACGGCCGGCGGGAGCCATTTTCGGCTCGATGGGGGATCATTCACCGGTAGCAACTGGACATGGCATTTCGGTGGTCTGCCGGTCGTGGTGAATGGTGACGTTCAGGTATTCAATGGCGGAACACTGACGCTTTCCGAGGGTCTGGTGATTAAGGTGGTAGGTGGCTTTTTCAGGGCTTGGAGGAGTTCCTCATCCGGCCAAATCGTGGCTCTGGGCACGGCGGAGGCGCCGGTTGTTTTCACGTCGACTGCCGATGACACGGTGGGAGGCGACAGCAACGGCGATGGCGGCGCGAGCAGCCCGGCCGCGGGGAACTGGAATGGCATCTACTTGGACGCGGGTGCGAACCAGTTCAGCCATGTGGACATTCGTTATGCGGGATCCGATGCCACGGGGGGAGCATTCAGCGTGCGCGGTCCGACGCTGACGGCCGACAATCTCACCGTGCGGCAAAGCGCAAGCAACGGGATCTTCGTGAGCTCAGGCAATCTCACGGTCAACGGTGGCCTGCTGCTGAACAATGTGTCCGCAGGGGCGCGTCTCAGCGGGGGAACTTTCACCGGCACGGCGCTGGGGGTATTTGGATCGGGAACGGGCGTGCATATCAACAATGGCGCGAGGGCAGTGGTTGCCGGATCGGCATTCGAAAACAACACGACGGCGGTGGTGCATCAGGGGACGAATTCGGCGAATGCCAATTTCCTTGGGAACTGGTGGGGGCATGTGGCGGGGCCGAATGATCTTTCCGCCGTGGACGGAATCGTGAACGCGAATCCGTCCGGACAGCCGGTGAGCGATTATGTGCAATACAACCCGCACCTGACGACGCGGCCGGCACTGCCGATCGGGCCTGTGGTCCTGAGCGTGACTCCGGCGGTCGCGGGAGCGGGCGGGGTGGAGGACCTGCTCATCACCTTCTCGGAACCCGTGAACGTCGCGACGTTCACCCCGGCGGACATCAGCGTGAGCGGGCCGCAAGCGGGGGTAGTGGCCTCGATCGTGACTGTGGACGGGGCGACCTACCGGGCGACGCTCGCGGCGGCACTGAGCGTCTCAGGAAATTATCAAATCCGCGTTGGCCCCGATATTTCGGCTGCGGCTTCCGGGTACCAGCTCGACCAAGATCGCGACGGGCTCGGGGCGGAGCCGGGCGACGACGTTTTGGTGCACCTGCTACGGATCGACACGACGCCACCGGTGGTGGTCGGGCAGTCGCCCACCGGAACGATATCCCAGGCGGTGCCCGAAATCACGGTATCCTTTAATGAGGCTGTCGACGCCAATACATTCACGCCGACCGACGTGGTCCTTACCGGTCCGGCCGGTCCGGTGCAAATCTTGGCCGTGAACCGGCTCAACGACACCCAGTTTCAGCTGGTGATGCCTGTGCAGTTTCTCAATGGAACATACACGCTGAACCTCGGGCCAACGATCGCCGACCTGGCCGGAAACCTGATGACGGCGGCGTACGTCGGGAGTTTCGTGATCGACCGGCAGCCGCTGCGCCTCGTGTCTCAATCGCCGGGTGATCTGGTAACGACCACGACAAACGCCATCACGGTGGCCTTTTCGGCGCCGATCGAACCGGGGAGTTTTACGGCGTCAGACATCACCTTCCGCGGCCCACGAGGCCTGATCACTGTTAACAATCTGGCGGCGATAAATGCGACAACTTACACTTTCAGTTTCGCTCCGCAGAGCATCGAAGGCACCTACGAACTCATCATTGGCCCCGCCATCAGCGATCTGGCGGGCATCCTGATGGATCAGGACGGCGACGGCACGCCTGGAGAAACGCAGGACCGATATGTAGGCGGCTTCACGCTGGACGGCGCCGGTCCGTACGTGGTGTCGCAATCAGCCACTGGTGTGCTGCCGCGCGATCAGACGCACATCGACATCATTTTCTCGGAGCCCATCCTGAACGCCTCAGTGCAGGTGTCCGATTTCGCGCTGACTGGACCGCAGGGTGCGGTGGCACTGGCCGGGGTGACGTCGCTTGCGGGTGACACGTACCGCGTGACGTTTGCGCCGCTGAATCTGAGCGGCACTTACACTTTCAGTGTGGGGCCGGACATCAGGGATATTGGCGGCACGGCAATGGACCAAAACCTCAATGGGATTGAGGGCGAACTGCCCGGTGACCTCTGGACGCGGAGTTTTGTCGTGGACGCCGAACCCCTGAAAATCCTGGGCACCACCTTGACCAATCCGATGACGTCGCCGTTCACCGGCTTTGAGGTGACCTTCAACAAGGAGGTGAATCCGGCGTCATTCACCGCGGCAGACGTCGCCTACAGCGGGCCAGGGCTGCCCAATATTCCCGTGACGGTCAGCCGCCTCGATGCGACGACTTATCGCATTTCCTCCGGCAACATCGGCGCGGCACTCGGCGAGTACACCGTAATCATCGGACCGGATATCAGAGACCTTGTGGGCAATGCGCTCGATCAGAATGACAACGGGACTTCGGGGGAAACCGGGGATGTGTTCACCCAAAGTGTCACCTTGACGCTTCCCGACTTGGTGGCGTCTGAGGTCACGGCGCCCACCACCGCGGTGGCCGGTGCGACGATCACGGTTTCCTGGCGTGTCGGCAATGCGGGCAATGCAGCGGCCCTGCCGAGCTGGAACGAACGAATCATCCTTTCGGCCACGGGCTCGCCCACCGGACCCGCCACCCAAGTCGTGGTCCTTGCCACTCTGTCAACGACATCACCGCTGGCGGCGGGCGACTCGGTGGTGCGTTCGTTGGAAGTGACATTGCCCTTAACACTGTCCGGGGATCTCACGCTTTTTGTCTGGCTGGACCAAAGTCCTGCCGTCCTGGCCGAGCCCAACGAGGTCAACAACCTCGCGTCTCGGCCAATCACGGTATCCGGTGACGAAGTGCGCGCGGACTTGGTGGTGACGGCGATCGCGCCACCCACCAACGCGGCGGGAGGCCAGGAAGTGGCGATGGCCTTCACGGTGCGCAACCAGGGGACAGGGGCGACATTGAACGGAAGCTGGCGCGACCGCGTGTATCTCTCGACGAATGACACATTCGGCGGTGGCGACGTGCTGCTCGCCGAGCGGGCGCGCAACGGGGTGCTGGCCTCGGGCGCGCAGTACTCGGTCGAGTTGACGGCGGCACTGCCGCTGGCCGCTCAGGGAACGTACTTCATCATTGTCATCACCGATGCCGCCACCGAGACACTGGAAATCGGCGCGGAAAACAACAATACGCTCGCCTCGACCGCCTTCTCGGTGGCACCCGCCCCATCGCCAGACCTCCTTGTCACATCACTCATCCCGCCAACGGGCGCCCAATCCAGCCGGACCGCCTCCGTCACTTATACCATTCGAAACCAGGGGACCGGCATCACTCCAGTGGGTGCGTGGCGCGATCGTGTCTATCTCTCCACCAATGCCACATTCGACGCGAGCGACCTCCTGCTGTCCGATCGTCAGCGGACGACCGCACTCGATGCCGGGGCCTCCTACATCGAGTCTTTCGACCTGGCGTTGCCCGCGGTCACGCCCGGAACCTACCACCTGATCGTCGTCACCGACGCGACCAATCAGGTCATTGAACTACGGGGGGATGCCGAAACCAACAACACGCTGGTCTCAGAAGCATTCAGCGTCACGCTACCGCCGTCCGCTGACCTGCGGGTGGACAGCGTGACCGCGCCGGAGCGCGTCATCGGCGATCCAGCTGACATCACGGTGACTTGGACAGTCAGCAACCAGGGGACGACATCGACCGGCGTGGAGCGATGGACCGACCGCGTGATACTTTCGTTGGACGACGTTCCGGGTAATCGCGGCGACACGGTTCTGGGCACGTTCGAGCATGTGGGCGCGCTACCGGCCGGAGCCAGCTACACGGATTCGCGGATTCTGCTGCTGCCGAACCAGACCAACAACAGCTACTACATTTTCGTGGTGACCGACTTCGGAAATGCCATTCCGGAGATTCCCGATGCGGGTAGCAACGTCGGCCGGACGGCCGATCGCGTGCAGATCATGACGCAGCCGTACGCCGACCTGGTGGTCACGGCAGTTCAACCCGCGGCCACGACGGCTACGAGCGGCGGCACGCTGGGCGTCACCTGGACGGTGGCCAACCTCGGCATCGGCGTGACGAGCCAGCCGACATGGACCGACCGAGTGTTTCTGTCGGCGAACGAAAACGGATCAAATCCCATCGTGCTTTCCAACGAGGCGCACTTGGGGAATCTGGCCGTGGACGGGACCTACGCCCGCACGGCTGACTTGTCCCTGCCTTTGGGCATCGGAGGGGAGTATTACGTATTCGTCACGACCGGAGTCAGCGGGCCTTTTGAATTTGGACTGACGGGAAACAACACGTCGCGCAGTACGGGCACCGTCACGGTGACATTCGTGCCGCTGCCCCAAGGAGACTTGCAGCCCACCGCCATTTCGGCGCCGTCGAGCGCCGATGACGGGCGCCAGATTCAAGTGTCGTGGACTGTGCGGAACAACGGCCCTGACTCATTAGCCAACGGGATTGTGTGGCGCGATTCCGTCTGGCTGGTCAATACCAACAACGAATCGCAATCATATTTACTCGGCCATTTTGACCGGTCCCTGGGGCTGGGGGTGGGCAATACCTACTCAAGATCCGAGTTGTTCACCTTGCCGACAGCGGTGCAGGGAGTTTTCCGAATCAATGTCATTACCGATTCCAGGAGTGTCGTGGCTGAGGCGGTGGAAATCAACAATACGATCCAGTCCGACCCGATCACCATCGCCCTGCGCCCGCGGCCGGACCTGCAGGTGGTCGAATTGTCGGCGCCTGAGGTGGTGACAGCGGGCACGGTGATCGACGTTGTTTTCCGGGTTGCCAATCTGGGCACGGCGGCCACTCCGAGCGGTTCTTCGCGTTGGCAGGACCGGGTATTTCTCAGCACAACGCCCGACATCTCAGGATTGCGTCCGGACCAGGGAATCGTCTCCGTTCAAAACGGATTGGCCCTCGAACCCGGGCAAAGTTACCAGACGCAAATAAGTTTCAATCTCCCGCGCGCCTTCGGCGGCAATCTGTATGTGGTTGTCATTGCTGACGCCGACGGACGCGTCGATGAATCGCCCTTGGAGGTGAACAACTTCCTGGCGCGTGCCATCGCGATCGACGTGACGCCGGTGCCGCCGCCGGACTTGGTGGTGACGGCGGTGGCCGGACCGACGGAGTCGTTCGATGGCTCCCAGGTGACGGTGCGCTTCACGGTGGAAAACAAGGGGAGCGGCCCCACCAACCCCGGATCTTGGAGCGACCATGTGTGGCTGACCCGCGCGAAGGACCGTCCGAACACGCTGCGCGGCGACTTGTATTTGGGATCGGTGGGCCACAGCGGCGTGCTTGAGGTTGGGGAATTCTATGACGCCACCGCGACTGTCCGCCTGCCGGCCAACCTGGCAGGCCAGTTTTATCTCACGGTGTGGACGGATGGCGGACAGCGGGTGTACGAGACGGCCCTGAGCACGAACGTCAATCCAGACGCGCCCAACGACCTTGAGGGGAACAATTTTAAGGCGGTGCCCATCCAGGTGTTCTTCACCCCGCCGGCTGACTTGGTCGTGACGCAAGTCGACGTTCCGGATTCGGCCGCGGGCGGCGAGGAAGTGACGATTTCCTGGACGGTGGCGAACCAGGGGGCGGTCACAACCAATCGTGACCGATGGGCGGACGCGATCTGGCTCTCGACCGACAACGATCTGTACGACGGACAAGGGCAAAAATGGCTGGTCTTCGCGGTGCCGCACGCGGGCACTCTGGCGCTGAACCAGAGTTACACGGAGACAGCGACCTTCACGCTGCCACCGTCGGCGGCTGGAGCGTTCTTCATTGTCGAGACCAATGTCGACCCACGACTGGCGGCGCCGCAGGAGGATCTTTTCCTCGACCAAATCAAGGGCATTCTGCAGCGCGCCGAGCAGACGCTGGGGCGTCCACTGGCCGATTTTTCGGTGAGCAGCCTGCCGCGCCTGACGACATCGCAAGTGCTCCAAATCCTCACGGGTGGCAGTCAGCCGACGCTGCAGTTGGTGTTCGAGGGACCGTGGACCCAGAACAACTCGCGGGCAGCCGCCAGCACGGTCGCCAACACCCCGGCGGATCTCGTCGTCACCAGCGTCACCACTCAGGCTTCGGCATTTTCGGGAGAAATGATTCCCGTGACCTACACGGTGAGCAATGTGGGTGCCGGAGCGGTGTATGCCGGAACCGAGCGTTGGAGGGATTATGTATTTGTCTCGCCGGATGCGGTTTTCGACGCGTCGCGCGCCTCGCTCGTCGGATCCGTGCTGCATGAGAACACCGGGGGGCTGGCGTCCGGCGGAAGCTACACGGAATCGACCATGGTGTCGCTGCCACCGGGCGTTCAGGGGACGTGGTACGTTCATGTAGTCAGGGACATCGGGATCTTCCGCGGGGCGCCGGTCCTGAGTGGGTTGACCCCGGGATCGTATCCCAACTGGCCCAATGCCTTCCGCGAGCGCGTTTGGGAAGGGCTCGGCAGCAAAAGCAACAACTACGGCAAGACCTCCCTTCCCGTGACCCTGAGGGAGCCGGATCTGCGCGTCACCTCGCTCGAGGTCCCTGCCAATGCTGCGAGCGGCGGCACCATTCCGATAACTTTCACCGCCACCAACACAGGGACCCGCTCCACCCGGGTCGATCGGTGGCATGATCGTGTGTATCTGAGTGTCGACGGGTCGCTTGATATTTATGACATACTGCTGGGGGACTTCAGGCGGGAGGGAGCGCTCGCTCCTGGCGCCAGCTACACCGTTCAAGGCACGGTGCGGCTTCCGGACAATATCAGTGGGCCATTCACACTGATCGTGTACGTCGATTCGCCGTTCACTGTGGCTCCGGTGGGTGGTCCGGTGTATCCCTTCCCCACGGCGTCCGGCAATCCGCGTCTGACTCAGGGTGGGAATCCAATGGGTGCTGTCCATGAGTACCAGAACGAGGCCAACGACGTGATTTCGAGGGCATTGGCCGTCACTGCCGCGCCGGCGCCGGATCTTGTTGTGAGCAGCGTCACCGGGCCGGTCAGTGTGATGACCGGCGAAACATTCACCGTGACTTGGACGGTGAAAAACCATGGACTGGGGGCAACCCCGGACCGGCAGAACAAATGGATCGACCAAGTGTGGCTGTCGCGCGACACGTTCCTTGACGTGCGCAGTGACCATTACGTGGGCGGTGTGGAGATCGAACAGATCCTTCAGCCCGACGGCACTTACATCGTGACCCGAACTTATCGCCTCCCCCGCGGTCTGCTCGCCCCCTATTACATCATCGTCCTGACGGACGCGCCCAATGGCTTTCAGCCGGTGGGCGGGGTGAATGAAAGCGCGGAATCGAACAATGCCACGCCCACGGCGCAGCCAATGTTGATTTCTTTGCCGCCCCCAGCCGACCTGCAAGTCACACAGGTGAGCGGCCCGCTGACGAGTCGCGTGGGTGAGACGACCACGGTCAACTGGACGGTGACAAATCGGAGCCCGTCGGCCGTCCGAGGCGTGTGGGAGGATGGGGTTTATTTGTCGAAGGACGCAGTGTGGGATTTCGGGGATGTATTTATCGGGAGCGCGGAGTTTCGGCGCACGTTGACGGGCGACCAAAGTTACAGTGGCACACTGACGGCCGCGCTGCCGCCCTCGCTGCCGGGCGACTATCGCCTGATTGTGCGCACGGACATTTTCGACGACATCTACGAGGCCCAAAACAACGCCAACAACGCCGGGGTTTCCACCGACCCACTCACCATCACGGTTGAGGCACTCGTGCTCGGCGTGCCCACCCAGACAGTCATCAGCCGAGGCGGGACGCTGCTCTATCGAATCCAAGTGCCGGCGGGCGAGACACTGGAGGTCAAGGCGAGAGGCGGAAATACTTCAATGGCGCTGGAACTGTACGCCGGGCACGAGAAGCTGCCGAATTCGATCCTCAATGACGGCGCCTTTGAAGGGGCGCTGTTGGCCGAGCAGAAGTTGCTGGTGCCGACGACCCTGGCGGGATCCTACTTCGTTTTTGTCCGAGCCAACAGCGCGGCCCCGAACTCGCCAATCACGCTGATGGCAAGAGTGTTGCCTTTCTCCATCACCGATGTCACGCCGGACGCGGTGGGTGACGGCCGGTACGTGACGGTCACCCTCCGGGGCGCGAAATTCAGCCCGCAGGCGAACGTCAAACTCGTGAGGCCAACGTTCGGCGAATTCGCGCCGGTTTCCTATCAAGTCATCGACGCCACCAAGATCATCGCGACTTTCGATTTGCGTGGGGCTCACAATGGCCTCTACGACGTGCGCGTCACCAACCCGGATGGCGCGAGCGTGACCGATCCCTATCGACTGCAGGTGGAGTCCGCCCAGCCCAATGACGCCGCCATCGGTCTCGGCGGGCCAAGCACCATCGGCATTGGGGACGCCGGCATCTACGCCGTCACGCTACAGAGCACCTCCAATCTCGACAAGCCATACGTGCATGTGGCCTTCGGTGTGCCCAATGTGGAAAACGAATCCGGCATCATCCGCGGCGAAGCCCTCACTTTTAATGGCAACATCGGCGGAACACCTGGAGTGACCGGAGTGCCTTGGGCCACACTCGATGGAGCGCTCAATGTCAATGGCCGGTTCATCTCCAGTGGTTTCGCCAAGGATTTTGTGGTGGGCGGCGTGGGCGGCCTGAGTTTCATTGTGCAAACGTATCCCGGCCTTGCCGATGAACTGCGCGAGAATCCCAGGTTCCTTGAGACCCTGAGCCCTAGTCAATTGGCGGATTTGTCCTATGACATGTGGATCATGGCGGCGGCGACGCCTATGACGGCAGCGGAATTCATCGCCTACCAACGCCAGGAAGCCGAGCGACTGCGTGTGGCGGTGCTGGCGGATCCCACCGCTCCAGAGTCCATCGCGGGGCTGGCCGCGGATGCGGGTAATTGGGCCGACCTCTATCTCAACGCGTTGACGCAATCCGGATTCTTGCGCGCCGAGGACGCGCCTCCGGCGATTCGCGAGCGCGCGGAGGTTTTCAGTTCGGTGGCCACCGCTCTGGCCGGGGTGCTGGCCGGGCCGGGCGGGGAGTCGGTGATCGCGGCAAACGATCGGCCGGGCGAGTGGACCGAATTTTTCATGAAAGCGCGCCAATGGCTTGGCGATACGCCGGGCGTCTACGGCAGCGGCGGCACCCTGCCCACACGCGGGGAATTCGATCTGGGACTGGGAGCGCAGACCCAGTTTATTACATACAAGGTGCGCGTCGGAATCGAGCAGGATCCCGGGGTGCTTGAGGTGGCCGATCCCAATTTGGGCGATTTCTTCGGCGCCAGCGGCGAGTTCAGCCGACGGCTATCGTTGACCGGTCCGGACGGTGCGGGCGACTCTGACTTCGTGCCGTTGGCGACGAGTCTGCCCTATCTCATCGGTTATGAACACGACGGCGGCGCTGCAAACGCGCTTAAGGAGTTTCGCGTCGTTCAGGAATTCGGACCACTCTTTGATATCCGCAGTTTCCGATTGAGCGACATATCGCTCGGCACCCTTAGGATCGACGTGCCAGACGGCCGCGGCAGCTTCACCGCGGAGTACGACTTTTACGAATCCCGCGGATTCATCCTGCAAGTCACCGCAGGCGTTGAGATCACCGAGGGCATTGCGACGTGGCTGTTCCGCGCTGTCGATCCCGTGACGGGCCAATTGATCACGGATGATGCGGTTGGTTTCCTGCGTCCGGGGGAGAAGGCGTCATTTGGTTACGGGATCAACGTGAATGGCGACCTGGCCCAGACGGGCGATCGGCTGGAAGCGGTGGTGCGCGCCGTCGTCAACAGTGGCGCGCCGCTGGACAGCAACACAGTGGTTCACACCGTGGATGCGGCCGCTCCCGTCTCCTCCCTGTCCGTGACGCCATCTGGCGCCGGCCGGTTTGAATTGAATTGGACGGCCGTGGAGGCAACGGACGGCTCAGGGTTGGCCAATTTCATTGTTTATGCTGCGATCAACGGCGGGCCCTACGCCGCGCTGCTCCGCCACACGACCGACACCCGCTACACCTTCACCGGCGATCCGACCAAGAATTATAGCTTCCTGGTCTTGGCGGCCGACCTGGCCGGCAACGCCGAAGCGGCTCCGGCCAGCGCGTTGGTTCCGCCCTACATGCCGCTGGTGAATCTGGGCGCGCTTCCGGATTTCGGCGCCTCAGCGACGGCCGAAGACATCCCGATCGCACCGCCACCGCTTTCCCAGACGCCCGTCAATCCCCTGTTTATTCGAGCCAAACTCGGGGTGGTGGCGGTTCCCAACGCGACGCGTCCCTCGGCTTACCGCGCAGTGTTGGAACCATTTTCGCTGGCCGCCTTCGCGCGGAATGTGCCTGGCAGCGGCGCGGGCATCGGGCCACTGGGTGTGGCCATTTCCGCCGACGGTCAGACGGTTTTCGTGAGCGGCGGCGCCGGCCGCGATTCGCTGTGGCGGTTTGGAGCGGCGGGAGGCGAGGCGACCTCGGCGACCGCTCTGGCCACGCTCGACGTCCCGATTTACGACCTGGCGATTGATGGGCAGGGTCAATTGTGGGCTACTACCGCCGGGCTCGGAGTTGTGCATTTGAGCGCGACGACCGGAGATATCCTTGGGTCGTATGGCGCCGGCCAGGCTCTTGGCCTCGCCATGGGGTTGGACGGGCGCACGTTGTACATCGCGACGACTGCGGGCATTGCCTCTCTGAATACGGAAACCAAGGTCTTTTCGGCGTTCTCCCGCACGCGGGTCGATGGACTGGCAGTCGCCCCCGATGGCACGGTGTGGGGGACGCGCTGGCCGCGTGGCGGAGAGGTGCTGCGATTCGACGAACGCGGACGTGCCGAAGTGGTTCTTGCCTTCGAGCACCAAGCCGAAGGGCTGGCCTTTGGGCAGGTCGGTACGCCGCTGGAGGGGTTGCTCTTTGTGAGCCACGACGCGGGCGGATACGTGACGATGGTGGATCTGGCCTCACGGCAGTCGCTCAAGGTGGCCACGGGCGGTGGGCGCGGGGAGTTCATCAAGGTGGGGCCCGACGGGCGGTTGTACCTGACCCAGCCGGGCCAGGTCGATGTATTGCAACCGCTGGTGGCGCCCGTGATCATCGCGAGCACGCCGGTGAACAAATCGGGAGCGGCGTCGCCCGTGCAGCAGCTCACATTGACCTTCAATCAGGACATGCTGACGACGGGGGCGGGATCGGTGTTCGATTTTCAACATTATACGCTTGTCCGCGCCAATGGCGGCCAGGGTATGCCGATCGGATCGGGGAGTTATGACATCTTGACGCGCACGGTGGCCCTCACGGTTGCGCCGCTGGTGCCCGGTGCCTGGAAATTGACGGTCGCGCCGGAGTTGAAGAGCGCTTCCGGAGTGAAAATGGCAGCGCCCTTCGAGTTGACGTTTACGGTGCTCGAAGATGTGGTGGCGATCCTTCCAGAGTTCTCCAATACGCGGATCGACCGATCGGCGGGCACGGTTTCGATGGATCTGGTGGTGCGCAATTCCCTCGGGATGGATATTCAGGCTCCCGTCCGCGTCGTCTTCAACGGATTGAAAGGGTTGTCGAATGTGGCGCTCGTCAACGCAGACGGCATGACGGGAGACGGCGCTCCGTTTCTCAATCTGGCCGCGCCCGGCAATGCGCCACGTCTGGCCAACGGGCAGTCCACCGTGCGGGTCACGATCACGATGTCGAATCCGCAGGCAGTGGCGATCGACCTTGATCCGTTGGTTCTCGTGACGCTGCCTCCGAATCTGGCTCCGGTCTTCCAAACCGTGCCCACACAAACGGTTGCGGCCGCAGCGACTTACCGATACGAATCCCGCGCGGTCGATCCCGACGGCCCCACGGTCGCTTACGCTCTCATTCGAGGTCCCCGAGGTGCCACCCTCGACATCGCTTCCGGAGTGCTGACGTGGCTATCGTCTCCAGCCGACGGCAGGAACTTGGTTTTCGAAATTCGCGCCTACGACAGTCGTGGCGGGTTTGCCGTACAGGCGTGGCAACTGTCGGTCACGGGCGGAAACCAGCCGCCCTTGCTGACGCCGATCGACACCCAGAGGACCACGGAAGGGCAGTCGATCGTGATTCCCGTGAGCGGCTACGATCCCGACGGCGGACCGCTGGTCTATTGGGCCGATCACCTGCCGCCTGGAGCATCGTTCGATGCGCGGCAAAACGCGATTGTGTGGACACCGGATGGCGCGTCGGCGGGACGGTATGAAAACGTGCGCGTTTTTGTCAGCGACGGGGAGCTCGAATCCGTCACCCGCTTCACCATTGTTGTGGCGGACGCGCCGCAAGCTCCTGTGCTCGCGCCCTTGCTGGACCGGACGATCGTCGAGGGCGCCACGTTGACCTTGGCGCTGGAGGCAACGCTCAACGGCGGCGGCCAGATCGCGTTCAGCGCGCCGATCCTGCCTCCAGGGGCCTACCTGCATCCAGAGACAGGGATTTTTAGCTGGACTCCGCGATTCGACCAGCATGGCGATTACGCCATCGAATTCATTGCGCGCAACGGCCCGGCCGAGAGCCGGCGCACGCTCAATCTCACGGTGCTCAACGTAAACGGGCCGATCCACCTGTTGACGCAGCCGGAATTTTCTATTTTTGAGGGGCAGGCGCTGACCGCGCGAATCGGCGCGAACGATCCCGAGTATCCGTTCTTTAACGCTGCGGCGCTGGGGCGGGACGTCGTCGGCGATGTCGAGAACAGCGGCTTCATGCCGCCGCTGAGCTTCACGCATTCCACGTTGCCAGACGGCGCGACGTGGGACGCCGCCAATTGGTTGTTGTCGTGGACGCCGGGTCCGGACCAAGCCGGGCGCTATGAGATTGCGTTTGGCGTCGAGGACGATGGCGACGGCACGGCCAGCGCGACGTCCGATAGCGTGATCCTTGTTATCGTGGTCACGGACCTCAACATCACCCCTGTGGTGGCGCCCATCGAAAACGTCAGCGTGGCTGTGGGCGAGAGCCGTTCGGTTCCGGTGAGTGCGAGCGATGCGGAGGGCCGACCGCTTTCGCTGCGGGTGGTAGGGTTGCCCACTTTTGCCAGTTTCACCGACAACGGCAACGGTACGGGTTCAATTTCACTTTCCACACAGCCCGGGCATCGGGGCGATTACGTGCTCACCGTGCTGGCGACGGACGATGGTAACGGCGGCCTGTCTCCGGCGCAGACGGGAGGCCGGCAATTCGTGCTTTCGGTGAGCTCGGCCAACGAACCGCCGGTGTTGGCGCCGGTCGGCACGAAGATTGCGCTGGTCGACCAGGAACTTGTCTTCAGCGTCAATGTCACGGACGCCGATCAGGACACTCTGGCCTTCGCCGCCGCCGGATTGCCGGGAGGTGCGACGTTTAACAGGTTGACCGCCTACGGAGTCGCCCAGTTCCGCTGGAGGCCGACCGACGCGGATACAGGCGTGCACGTTGTGACCCTGCGCGTGAGTGACAACGGCGCGAATGGCACTTCCCCCATTCTCAGCGACGAGGAAAGCATCACCATTATCGTCCGTGCGGCGAACACGGCTCCTGTGCTCGCACCCGTCGGCGACCACACCGTGACGGCGACCGTGCCAGTGATCATACAACTTGCCGCGACCGACGCGGATGGAGACGTGGTCAGCTTTGCCGCCACCGGCTTGCCCGTCGGCGCGACGTTCGACCGCGCGTCGGGTCGGTTCGAGTGGTCGCCCCGCGTGGTCGATGCCGGCAACTACGTGTTGCGATTCGAGGCGAGCGATGGGGCGGGTCTCTCCAGCGAGGCGATCGCCCTGACCGTTGCGGCTGCGAATGTGCCGCCCCTATTCGCTCCGCTCAATCCGCAGCGCACCGAAGAGGGCATCAGTCTGGTCTTCAGCGTGGCGGCAGGGGACGCGAATGGCGACACCCTCTCCTACTTCGTGAAGTCAGGCCTGCCGAATGGCGCGGCATTCGATACTGTCTCCGGACTTTTCTTATGGACTCCGACCTTCAGCCAGGCGGGAACGCACGTGGTCAGTATTGCGGCCCGCGACCCCTCGGGCCTGGAAGCCGCAATCGATGTGACTCTCGTGGTGGCGGACGTCAATCGGCCACCGGTGCTGCCGACGCTGGGAGGCCGCGAATTGCTCATTGGGGAAACATTCACGTACGTCGTTCCCGGCGGGGACCCGGACATCGACGATCTCGCCGGACTGACCTATGCCGCCGAGTACCTGCCGAGCGGGGCCACGTTCAATTCAGCCACGGCCACGATGACCTGGACGCCGCTCGCCTCGCAGGCGGGGGCGCATTTTGTGCAATTTGTGGTCACTGATGACAGCGGCGTCACGGCGCGCGGCACGCTGAATCTGGAAGTAGTGGCGGCTCGGTCGGGTCCGGTGGTGCGCATCGATTTTACCCCCGGGTTCCCGGTGGGTGCGGGCACGCCGGTCACGGTGCAAGTGCAGACAGCGGGCACCACTCCGATTGCGAGCGTGGAAGTGCGCGTGGGCAGTGTCTTACAAACCCTCGATGCCCAGCGGCGGTTTATCTTCACCCCCACGGCCCCCGGCCACTACGACATCGTGGCGCGGGTCACCGACGTGGCTGGCGTGCTCACCGAATCATCGACCACGTTGCGCGTGCGCGATCTGGCGGACGTGGCCGCGCCGCAGCTGAGCATCTCGGTGCCGCCGCCCGGTGCCATCCTGACCGCTCCCGCCCCGGTCATTGCCACCGTGACCGACACCAACCTCGACTCCTGGTCACTCACGCTATCCAGTATCGACGGGTCATTCACGCACGCCCTCGCCTCGGGACGCACCGCCTTCGCCGACGCCACGCTGGCCACGCTCGATCCGGGTGCGCTGCTTAATGGCGGCTACGCGTTGACCCTCGTGGCCACCGACATGGCCGGTCGCCGCGTGGAAATCGTCCGCCTGATCGAAATCGACACCGCCACCAAACCGGCCGCCTACTCGCGCAGCGAATCGGACCTCTCCGTCACGCTTAATGGTCAGGCGCTCACCCTGACCCGCGTTTACGACAGCCTGCGTGCGGGTCAAAGCGGGCTGTCCGGCTACGGGTGGTACTTTCCGCTGCTCGAAGCCCGCCTGACGACCAACCGCCTGCCGACCGGCCGCGAAGCCGACGGCCTCTTCGCCGCGCACGCGGAGGGGACACGCCTCTACCTCGATGCCCCCGATGGCACAAGCCTCGCCTTTGCCTTCGCGCCACAATCGCTCGCCCTCGGCGGCCTGAGCGCCCACACTCCCGCCTGGAACGCCCCCGCCGGATGGTCGCTCACTTCGACCCGCGCCGTGCTGCAAAGTGTCGCCGGCGAATACTTCGATGTCGGCACCGGGCTGCCGTACCACCCGCAATCATACGAGCTGGCGGAAGCCGCCACTGGTCTCACCTACCGCTACGAACGCGGCGCCTCGGGTGCCTACACACTCGCGGAAATCACGACCGCCGCCGGTGACCGGCTCGTCCATTCCGATAGCGGACTTGTTTCCGTGAAATCGGGCCAGCGGCTCGGGTTTACCCGGGACACCGCCGGCCGCCTGACTGCCATCACGCTGCCTGACGGCGCCCAAGTCCGCTACGCCTACACCGTGTCGGGCGGCCTGCTCTCGGTAACCAAAACGGCCACCGGCGCCCGCACCCTCTACGGCTACCGCACCGAACACGACCACCTCCTCACCGCGCTCGCTCCGCCCGCGCCGGAGAATGGAACACTCATCGACTACGACAACGCCGGCCGGTTCCTCGCCGCTCATTCCGTCCCCGTTCGTCTCGGCACCGCCACCGAGTTCCTCGGCCAAGTCCGCCCCGTCACCACCGCCGCCGGCTCGACCGACCGCTTCCTCTTCTTCTTAAGCCCCGGCGAACTCCACTCGTCTGTCGCCGGCCAGCTCACCCTCGGGTTCCAAACGATCGGTGCCACCGAGGCCGCCATCGTCAGCGGCGCCGCCACCGCCGGTGCCACCGTGGTCGATGGCGACCGCCGGGTGCGGTTCTACACGTTCAACACCGCCGGTCCGTTCATCCTCAGCGTCCCGTCCGGCTCCTACTCACTGGAAGTCTTCGTCCCAGGCGACATCGATGGCGACCGCGACGTCGATGGCACCGACACCCTGACCACTCAAGCGGACGTCAACCGCGATAGTGCCATCAACGCCGCCGATACCGCCCTGCGCGACGCCACTTTCGGATTCATCGCCAATCGTCCGCCCGCCGTCACTCCCGCCCCCGTCACCACCATCCGCGACTTCGCGGTCAGCGTGGATTTGAGCGCCATCGCCACCGATGCCGATGGCGATGCGCTGCGTTACCTCGTCTTCGGTGCGCTCAACGGCACCGTGGCACTCACCGGAGGCACGGTCGCGATCTTCACTCCTTCGCCAGGTTTTACCGGCGCCGCCAGTTTCCAAGTGATGGCGGATGACGGCGTCATACTCTCCGCTCCCGCCACCGCATCGGTTTCCGTTTCCGCCGCCACGGTGACCCGCCTGGCTGTCACGCCCGAAGATCGCCTCATGGTCGCAGGCCGTAGCGCAACTCTGGAAGTGACCGCCACCTTCTCCGACGGCCAAACACGCGTCGTTCCCGCCTCCCTCGTCTTGTTCACCAGCCTGCGCCCCGAGGTCGCCGCCGTCACGTCGGCCGGGTCGATCCTCGCTCTCCAAAACGGCTACGGCGTCATTACCATCCGGGCGCTCGGCCTGACCATCGCGACCACCGTGACCGTGGGCGCCGCGGATTCGCGCAATCTCGAGTTCTTCCCGCTGTCGTACACTTTGGCGCCCGGTGAATCACGTCAGTTCATGGTGCGCGAACGCGTGCCCACCGAAGTTCGCGACCTCTCCAGCGGGCAGTCAGGCGCCCTCTACTTCGTCTCCAACCCAGCCATCGGTACCATCTCCGCCAACGGTCGGTTCGTCGCGATCGCGCCCGGCGAGGTCGACGTGACGATCGTTCATGGAGGCCAAAGCGTCATCGTCCCAATCCTGGTGGCGGCGCCGCAGTCTGGAACCGTCACCGTCGATGAACGGGGCGCCATGCTCGCCACCGGTGACGGAATTCAGGTCGGCGTCCCACAGGGCGCGCTTACCAGCCCGAGCCACCTGTCGGTCAGTCAACTCCAAGAAACCGACTTCGACTACGGAGCGCCCTATGGATGGGCATTCGCCGGAGCGCTCGAAATCGACGGCTTCGATGGACTGACCGATGGCATTCCCTTGAGCGTGATCATGCCGGCTCCGGCCGGCGTTCTGCCCGGAACGGTGCTGCCTCTGCTGCAACCAGTGACCGTCAACCACGCCGACGGCCGGCGCGAAAACACCTGGCTCCTCGTCGATACCTTGCTCGTGGGCAGCGATGGTTTCATGCGCACTACCTCGCCCCCTAACATGGGCCTCGGATCGCGCGCCTACGCCAGTTCGTTCGGCATTGGCATCAACTATACTCAAGGCATGCGCGCCATGGCCGCCCAGGGTAGCTTCGGGCTCACCGGACTGCTTTACGCAAGCGCTGATATCGACCAGAGCACCCGAACCTTAAGCAGTAGTAGCGTGCGGGACAAGAAGGGCAAGGCCAAGGCGGTCGCTGCACCCGGCATCGTGGATCTTGAGATCGCGGGGGGACCAGGGTTGGGAGAAACCAAAGTGTTCGCGGCCGCGAGTCCCTTCGCGGATGTGTTTGTCCCGATCGTCACCTCATTTAATATTCGGATCAATTTCCACGTCGTGGGCAACAATGGATTGATACCAGCAGGCGAGACGGACGTACTCCTGCAAGAAGACCAGGTGGGTCAGGTGCTTTCCAAGGGATTCGGTCAGGCATTCCGCTTCTCGCTCCTAGGAACACAGAACGTGCCCGCTCCAGTCCTCACGGAGATGGAGTTCAAGTTTGACGAAATCGAGGAAACTCTGCGCCCGGTTCTTCGCTTCGAAGGCCACCATTTTCTCATGGAAAGCCCCTGGGACCTCGCACCAGAACCCGAACTTGGCAATCGGCTCGAAGATTTGCGGGTGACGTTCGAGATCGGCGGCCGCGACAGCTTCAATCCGGATGGTACGCGCTTGATCAACGGCGGCCTCGATATCGTCGCGGAGGGTGACGATCTTTTGGAGATCAATTTGCTCGATGAGACGGAATCCAGATGGGAACTGATCGTCGCGTTGCCGCCAGAGGCCAGCCTGGGCGATGCCTTCATCACCCTGACCCGTCCCAATCAGGAGCCGCTCGACGGCGTCTTTGAGCGCCGCGAGTTCACGAGCAATCCGCTTCGCATTTTGAGCAACAATCGGTACGCTTTCGCCAGCAGCGGCGGCGCGGACAGCGTTTCCGTGATCGACACGCTGGCCACCACGGGGTCGGAAAACGACGAAGACGAGGAGGAGGAGGAGGAAGAGAGCGAGGAAGAGAAGCGCCTGCGCCCGGACGAGATTGCGCGGATCACGCTGGTCCAGTCGTCGACGGAAGGTCAACTCGGGCCCGGACAGATTGCAGCCACCGCCAACGGCGCGAGAGCCTACGTGGCGCTCACCTTGGCTGGATCGATCGCGGTGATCGATGCGGTCGGCCTACAGCAGGTGGACCTCGACCCGGATACTGACGGAGTGCAAACGATCCTTCTCCCCACAGGGGCGGCTCCGTTCAAGCTGGCCCTCAGCCCGGACAACACACTGCTCTATGTGACCGACAGTCTGGCCCCGATGGTCTACGTCATCGACGTCAATCCGTTTTCCAACACATATCACCAGTTGCTCGAAACCATCGCGGTGGATCCCATTGTGGCGAAGCTTGGGCTGCGCGGCATCGCGGTGACATCCGACAACCGCAAAGTCGTCGTGGCGGCTCCCGGTCGCACGCTTTTCGGGGGATACGGAAGCGATCTGGGGAATCTCGTCCTCTTTACGTCGAGGTCCGAAGTCGCCAAAGGACATGATCGTGAGTTTCAGTTCGTGACCGCTGGGCCAAACCCCTATGAAGTCATCGCGACGGAAGACCCATTGGTCGTGCTCTACAGCGACCGGCTCAGTTCCGCGCACACCCTGGGAATTCTGCGCCTCGACGCAGAATCAGACTTGGTGGAAACGAATTACGTCGACGCCACCCAGTTCGGCATCATCCCCCGCCTCATCGAGGGCCGCGCCACTCACGTCTTTGGGTTCCGAAACGCCCAAGGCATCGCTTACCTCCCAGCCAACACCTTCGAGGATCTGCAAATCGGGGAAGACGAAGAGAAGAAACCGATTCTTTTTGGCCCTCACCCTTCTTATGCCTTCGTGACCGGCTACAAGAAGTTCGTTCAGGGGGACACGCTGACCGACGCCAATTTCGCGCCAGTATTCGCCTACAATGCCTACTATCGTGATCCGGAACTCAACAGCGTCATTGGCGTGCCGCTGGCGGCGGGCGGCAATATCGGCGTGATCCGCAATGTGCTGGGCGATTTCACCGATTCGCTCGAGAAACCCCGCATGGTAGCGGCCACGTCGCCGATCATGAATTCGTTCCCGGACAACATCGTGATCTCGGGAACAACGGGTATGCTCTTCGCCGCTTATCAAGGCATTAACGCCGTGATGGCCTACGACGCGCTCAGCATGATCCGAATGATCGAGGAGGCGGTCGACTCGGAGTTCCTTCCCCAGTGGTCCCAGTTTCCCGAATCTGATTCGCTCGCTTACGCTGCCATGTCCGGGTTGCTGCGCGGTCCGCTTTCGACCGTGCCCATCGATGCCCTCAACCCGCTTCTGGCGGTGCGGGCCGATGTGAGGTTTTATTCAGCGATCGTGGAGCAAATTCTGGCGGTTGATGAGACAACCCAAGAGCCGAAATTCACAGAAGATGGCTTACGTGAAGTACAGAGTGTCACAACCTATATGGTGTACGGGATTCCGCCCACCGATCTGTTTGGCGAATCTCCCAATCTCTTTGCTCCCATCTCGCTGCCACGACTCCCCCGAGGGCTGGCGATTCAGCCGACTCTGGACCAGACTGTCGTATCCCTGGTCTCGACTCCCTACAACCAGGCACCGACCCTTAATAGTTTCCCGACTCCTCCACTCACCGTCGAGGCCGGCAAGGATGCCGAGGTTGAGGTCCACTCCGGCGCGTACCACACGGAACACTCGCTTGTAACCTACCAGTCACTCGGGCGAATTAACGGGTTGCAGCTCCACTACGACTCTCTGCGCGCCAATCCAATCCAGATTTTCTACGTGGCCTTCGCGGGTCTGGAGGAAGCCACTCAGATCAAGGATCCCGACACGAAAAACGTGGTGGAAAAGGATCGTGAATCGTTGCGCGTGTTCGTGCGGCTCACGGCCCGTCTCGGCGACAGGGTCATAACGCTGCGTGGATTGGATCCGGAAACCGCGGAGGAACTCGGATTGGAAGAGGACCTGCTCCGGACCGGCTTGGATCCTGTGGCTGCCGCAAAAGTGGGATTGCAGGGGAACGAGTTGATCTTTAAGTTCCCTGAGGAATTCGTCGAGGGCGAAACCTATGGCGCCGGCATCCCGATCGACCTCCGGGACTTGGAAGGGGAAGTCGAGCCGGGTCTGTATACATTAATCGTCGAATACGGCGTTTTCGAATTCAACGGCGCAAGGTGGCAGGGGCGGTGGATCACGGAAAATCAGCCGATCGCCGTGGCGGGGGACGACGACGGCCTATTCGGCGCCGGCTGGGGCCTCAACGGCTACTCGCGAATCATTTCCGGCGATGGCGGCGCCCTGCTGGTTGAAGGAAACGGCACGGAACAGATCTTCCTGGCTCCCAACGACCGCACCCAACCATGGACGTCGATCTCCCTCGACTACTCAAGGCTCGTCCTCACCGAGGATGGCAAGTTCCAACGCCGGATGCTCGACGGGACGACGTACGACTACGACTTGGACGGCTATCTGGAGACCATCACCGACCGGCATGGCAACGTCACCGAGTTCGAGCATGCCGACGGAAAATTGGTCCGAGTGATCGATCCAGTCGGGTTGGAGACGGAGTTGGAGTATACGGGAGATCATGTCACGAAGGTGATCGATCCAGCCCGGCGGAAAACCGAGTTCGAGTATGACGGCACGCGCCTGATCTCCATCACGGACCCCGATGGCACCAAACGGACATTCCACTACGAACACGAAGAACTCGAGGGTGTAATGACAGGCCAAACCTACAAGCGGGGCAACGATGACGATCCGTATCAGTCCTCGTTCCGGGAAGATCTGGTGGTTGATGACCTCGGTCGCACCCGCGGAGGAACGCGCGTCGACGGCAGGGAGTTCACCCTGGATCCGGCGCAATCCCATGCCATCGCCGACCTGGAAGAAATGTTCGAAGTATGGGAGGAGACAGTGGATCCGGAGAAAATACCAGGCACTTTCCTGGAGCGTGTCGCCTGGACCAAGGAACTTCCGGCCAACGTGCGGCCCGATCACCCGGCCTTGGAAGACTTGGAAGACATCCAAGAGGGAAAAGTCCCAGCCTTTGCCGAGGCGGTTTACAAGGACTTCCGCGGAGTGGAAATCACCTTCGAGCTCGACGCCTTCGGGTTCTTCCTCTCGTCCGAAGACAAACTCGACCGCGAAGAAGGAAAACGGCAGTTCACCACCCGTACCGGCAGCGGACAAATTACCGCCGTGATCGACAAGGAGGAAAATGTGGTGCGCTACGAATACGACGCCTTCGGCAATGTCATAAAAATCACCGACTACCCCGATGGACCGGATGGGGATCCCGCCGTCCAGGAATTCCGTTACGACCACGAAAAATTCAACCAGCTCGAATACGAGAAGGACGCCGTTGGCCGGGAGAAGGCTTACACCTTAAGCGACGCCGGAGATGCCACCGAAATTGAGGTGAACTGGTCCGTTGCTGTGGAGGGATCGCCATCCAGCGTTACCAGCCGGTTCACCTACCTGGCCAATGGGCTTCTGGAGTCGTCCACCGACGGTGAACGCCACACCACCGAGTACATGTACGATGACCTGGGACGGCTCACCGAAATCGTGCAGGCCGACGGCTCGCGCGTCCGCTATGAGCTCGACGGCGAGCCGGGCAATATTTCCGCCATCATCGACGAGGTAGGCAATCGAGTCGAAGTCGAAAGCGACGAAATGAACCGCATTGTGAAAATTCGGCATGTCGTCGGCGGTGTCGCATACACCTCCACGCAGGATTACGACGCTGAAGGCAACGAGGTCGAACGGATTGACCGCAACGACGTGGAGATCACCTTCGCTTTCGATGCACTTGACCGGCGGATCGAGCGCCGTGAGGACGTCGATGGGGTGAATATCGTGACGCGATTCGGCTACGAATACGATTCGCTCCCCACCCCAGGATACAGTGATGTCGTAAGCAATGACACCCATGAGTATTTTTACGAACAAGATGCTCGCGGGTTTACCATGGTCCAAGTATTTGACCACCGCGGCAATCTCATAGACGTGTATGACACACTTGGCCGGAATACCCATTTTACATACAACAAGGCGGATCAGTTGATCGAGACGCGCCGACCCGATGGAAGCGTGGTGGAACTTGAGGTCGACGGCCGCGGGCGGGTAACGCAAGAAAAAGGTCCTACGGTCGAAAGAACCGAATACAGTTACGACAAAGCCAACAACTTGATTTCCCGAACAGTGAAAAACAATTTGGGATTCCTGGCGGGCGGCGACCAGGAGACGACCTGGACATACAATCTTTTCGATCTGGTCGCCTCAGAAACCAATCCTGAAACCGTGATCAGCCGTTATTATTACAACAGCAACGGTTTAGTCACTGCCGTGTATCTGGCCGCCAGGACCAATGATGAGTTCGTTCACGAGTATACTTACGATGAGCGTGGGCGCGAGCTATCGCACTCTCGACAGGGGATCGCCACGACCCGGACCGAGTATAACTCCAATGGAACCATTATGGCTGTGATCGATGCGATAGGCAACCGAACCGAGTATGAGTACGACGAGCTTCGGCGACCCGTGCTCGTGCGAAACCCCATGGGCGAGGAAGTTCGTTATGTGCTCGATGGCAACGGAAATGTCCTGATCGAAATCGATCCCATGGGCAACGAATGGGAATTCTCCTATGACGGACTCAATCGTCGGACGCATGCTCGAAATCCGCTGGGCGACGAAACAATCGTCGAATATGATGAGCTCGGGAACAAGGTATCATTCACTGACGCCCTGGGGCATGTCACTACGTGGGAGTACGACGAGGCCAGCCGCCTGGAGGAGCAGGTGAACGCGGACGGGGGCAGGATGGAATTCCGCTATGACACCAACGACAACGTCATTTGGCAAATGAATGCGCGCGGATTCGTGACCGAGCAGTTTTTTGACTCTTCTGGTCGGGCCCAGTGGTCAACCGACGCGCTAGGCGGCAGGACAACTATTAGCCACGATCAGGCGGGCAATGTGACTGGGCTTTTTGGGCCCGGCGGATCAGAAGACGACTTTCATTTTGAGTTCGACAAACTCAATCGGGTGGTCCGCATGATCCAGGCACCCGATACTCCGCTGGCCTTGGTGACGCTAACAGAATATGATGCGATGGGTCGCATGACGACCAAGGTTGAGGCGGACGGAAGTGATGAAGCCCGCCGAAGCGAATGGACGTTCGACACCCTCGGTTTTGATCGCACTCAGACAATGGCAGCTGGCACGACGGCCGAGGCTACCACAAGGTACGTTCACGGGCTTACTGGATTACTCTTGAGCGTGATCGACGCGAGAGGGGAGTACTTCAAGACGACTATGCAGTATGACAGGGCCGATCGACTTGTCCTTGTGACATTTCCGACCGGTTCACCGGATTCCGAGGAGACATACGCGGACATCGTTTACACTTACGATCCGGCGGGCCGCAAATTGACGGAAAGCGATCCGCGGAACAGCCAGTGGTTGACCAAGTTCACTTACGACGACGCCGGTCGGTTGATCGAGGAGGAGGATGCGAAAGGATTCAGGACCGAGTACACTTACGATGAAAATGGCAATGTCGAAACCGTGACCGATGCACGGGGAGGTGCAGCGGTGACGCGCCTCGAGTACGATACGATGAATCGCAGGAACCGAGCGACCGATCCGTACGGAGACAGCGAATCCGTGGTGTACGATCTGAATGGCAACGTTGTGCGAGCCATCGGAAAGCGGGGGGGGGTAACGTCGTGGACATTCGACGCACTCGATCGGCTGGAATCGATGATCGATGCGGAGGGGAACGAGACGCGCTACACCTATCTGGCCGGCGGCCTGCTCCATCAGGTCATCGATGCGCGCGGATTCGTCTCCACCACGACCTATGACGCGCTAGGGCGCGTTTCCACGGAGTCGCGTGAAATCGGTCCGACCGTGCTGGATGCGCCGGGCTCGGCGACGGGAACAGTGACGGCCACCTTTACGTACGATCGTTTGGGCTACCTGCGTCGGACGACCGATCCGCGCGGGGCGGAATACTGGAGCGGGATGGACTATGACGCGATGGGCCGGGTGACAGAAAAGCGCGTTAACGTGGTGGCTCCTGAGCGGGAAGCCGAAGTTTACGTGAGCCGGATTACTTATGATTTGGTGGGGAACAAGCTGACGGAATCGGACCCACGCGGCAATGCGTTCACGACCGTCTGGACCTACGACGCGCGCAAATTAATGCTCACCGAAACTCGTCCTTATGGGGAAACGAACGCTCTGGCGACCTGGCGGTGGACGTATGACGCTCTGGGTAACCGGACCAGCGAGACGGACCCGCGGGGCGATTACACACGGTCGGAGTTGTCCTATGATGAAATCGGGCGGCTTATCATCAAGTCGACCGCAATGGGGGATACCACGAGCGAACCGGAGTTCGCTGTCGTCAGGTACGACCATGACGAGGTCGGCAATGTGGTCACTATTCACCATGCGAGGCCCGGATTGACGACCGAATACGTGTATGACTTGTTGAACCGGCCCATTGAGGGTACGGACGCGGAGGGGAACGTCACACTCTGGGGTTACGACGCGGCGGGCAATGTTGAAGTCATGACCGAGCAATCAGTGTCGAATTTCACGCCTACGAGGGTCACCTTCAGTGAGTACGACCTGTTGGATCGGCAGATACGCGTGACCAATCCATTGGGACACGTGGCGGAATACGAGTACGATGAAGTAGGTAACGTTACCCTGGTTCGTGGGCCATTCGCGGACGCGGGCGGACGCGCCCACGAAGTGACGAGAACATTTGATGCCTTGGGGCGGATGACCAGCGAACGGGATCCCGAAGGGTTCTTGACGCGATGGGCCTACGACGCGATGGGAAATGCCGTTGGAGTTCAGGATGATCGGGGCTTCCTGACTCGCGCCTCCTTCGACAGCCTGAACCGCCGCGTGAAGTTTGAACTCCCGATCCAAGAAGGCTCGTGGCAGGCGACAGAGTTCTTCTATGATGGCGCGTCCAACCTGATTCGCGAGGTGGATGCTCGGAACGTCGCTAACGAATATGTGTACGACGCTTCCAACAAACTGCTGCAGCTTGTCCGCGCCGCCGCCACCCCGGTCGAACAGAGCGAATCGTTCGAGTATGACGCGGTGGGCAATTTGGTCCGCTGGGTGGGGCCGCGCGGTCCGCCGTGCTTCACGACATACACTTACGACGCTCGCAATCTGGTGCTCAGCACAGAAATGGAGACCGGCGCGCCACATCTTGATAATTTTCCGTCGGTGCGGCTGACCGAGTATCGGATTTACGATGAAGAGGGCAATTTGATCGAGACGATTGGTGCCGGAGGCGACGATTTCCGGACCTCGCTTGAATACAATGGTCTGAATCAACTCATCCGCCGGATCGACCCGGAAGGCCGCGTGACGGAATGGGATTACGATCGCTATGGAAACATGTTGTCAGAGACCGATCCGTATGGCACGACGACCCGGCGGTTCGACGCCCTGAATCGGGAGACCCTGACCATCGATGCGGAGGGGAACCGCACGCGTCAAGAGTGGACCCTCAATCACCTGGAACTGAGGGTGGTGGATGCCCGGGGCAACGACACCCTGGTGCACCTGGATTCAAAGGGACGAGTGACCTGGGAGCGCGACGCGCTTGGAGGGATCATCACGCGGAGCTACGATGCGGCGGGGAATCTGGTCAGCGAAGTCAACAAGCGCGGGGTGCTGACCACCATGGAATACGATGGGCGCAATTTGCTGACCGAGTTGGTCGAGGCCGACGGCACGCTGGAGCGGCGGCGCACGTCCTATTTCTACAATGTCGTCGGCTGGCTGCTTACGGAAACGCCGCCCCGCGGATTGGAGTTCAATCGGTTGTATGAGTACGATGATCTGAGCCGGGTGACGGCAAGATTCGTGAAGCTTGGGGGTGACGGATCGGAGATCGTCGAGAGATTCGCCTACGATTCCGCGGGCAACCTGGTGCGGACGATTGATGGGAGGGGCGAGCCTTATGCGACGTCCAGTGAATTCGACGGCCTCAACAGGCTCGTGAGGACTGAGGTGTTCATTGGTGATGAGGGGAGCCTGGCCCCGACGGCGGTGGAACGACGGAGCTATGACGACCAGGGGCGCCTGTCCGGGATCGTTGATGCCCTGGGTTTCGTCACGACCATGGCCTATGATCGCGTCGATCGCATGACCGAAAGGCGCAGCCAACTGGAGGACGGGAGCGAGTGGCTTGAAACATGGGCTTATGACGATGCTGTCGGGGGCTTGGTCGTCGAGTATCGCGATGCGCTCCGCACCGTCGCCTCCGTGGCGATCCACGATGCCCTCGGGCGGGAAACGAGCCGCCAGACGCGCGAACTTGGGCTCACCACGACAACCTACGATGCCAACGGTAACCGAACCGAGGTGGTGGCCAGCGGCGTGCGCACAACCTACGAATACGACCGGCTGAATCGGATGACGGCGACGATCGATGCGGATGGCAACCGGGTGACGTACAGTTACGATGCGAACGGCAATGTCGAGAGGATCACCGATCCGCGGCCCAATGTCGGTGTGACTAGCCAACATTACGACTCCTTCGACAGGTTGGTCCGCATCGAACAGCCGGACGGTTCGACGCAATCCCAGACGTACGACGCGCACGACAACCGGACGTCTTTTACCGACGGGGCGGGCAACGTGACTCGGTTTGATTTTGACGGCGCCGACCGGATGATCCGCGAGTCGAATGCCGTCGGAGCGCGGCAATTCACGTATGATGGAGCCGGGAACCTGGTCCAGACGATCGACCGCAATGGACGGACGATACGCTACACAGTGAGCGGCCTCGGGCTGGTCGTCCGAGAAACGTGGATCCGAGGGATCGACGAAGTGGAGAGGGAAATCGATTTCGTGTATGATGTGGCGGGCAAACTGGTGCGAGCCGATGACGGGACCGCCGTCATCACACGGACGTACACTCAGGACATTCGCCAGGCGCTGAAGCAGGAGACATCGAGCCAGCTGGGAGCGAACCGTCTGGTGGTCATCGATCACACTCGCGACGCCCGTGGGCAGACCGCCACCCTCCGATTGGAAGTCGGCGGCACGCTGATCTTCAGCGAATCCCATGGCCGTAACGCGTTGAACCGGCTGGAATTTATCGAGCAGAACGGAGGCTTGGTGGCGTCCAAACGTGTGGGATTCGTCTTCGATCCGGCGAATTACCGACCGCTTGAGGTGACGCGCACCAGCTCGTTGGTCGGCTCGGTAGCCGTTGTCAGCACCTGGACTTACAACACCCGTGGATTCGTCGCGTCGCTCACGCATCGCGCCGGGGCGGTGACGCGAAACGCCTACAGCTTCGAATACAACCAAACGGGATTCGTCTCGCGTCGAACCGATGGGGATGGCACGGCGGACTTTAGCTACGATCCGGTGAACCAGGTTTCCGGCGTAGTGTACTCGGACCCCGCCTTCCGCGACGAATCATTTGTCTACGACGGCGCCGGCAATCGCGTGGATTCGGCAGACCACGGGCCGGCGTACGTCACCGGGCCGGACAACCGGCTGCTCAATGACGGCGTCTTCGCTTACGCCTACGACGCTGAAGGAAACCTGATCCGCCGCACCGAGGTGTCCACCGGACTCGTCCGGTCTTTCGCCTGGGACTACCGGAACCGGTTGACCGAAATCACCGACCTGAGCGCCGCTGCCGTGGTCACCCGAACCATCCGGTACACTTACGACGCCCTCGACCGCCGGATCGCCGCCGACACGGAGACGGCGAATGCGGGTCGGGCCGTCCGGCATTTCGTCTATTCCGGCGACGATGTGGTGCTCGAACTCACGGCCTCAGGGCCGGACGCTACGGCCACGCCATCCATGGCCTACCTCCATGGTCTTGGGACCGATGAAGTGTTCGCGCAGGACAACCTGAACGGAACCGTCCTGTGGTTGCTGGCCGATGACAACATGACGATCCGCGACGTGGTCAGTCATACGGGTGCGTTGGTCGAACATTACAAGGTCAATGCCTTCGGCAATGTGGTCGGCAAACTCAACGCGGGGTGGGTCACTCGTTACATCCTCCAAAGCCGCGAATTCGACGCGGACACCAGTTTGTACTTCTTCCGCGCCCGGTACTACGACCCGTCGACCGGCCGATTCATCAGCCGCGATCCTATTGGGTTCGACTCCGGTGAGCAGAATCTTTACCGGTTCACCGCCAATAATCCCGTCAATGATCGCGACCCGAGTGGAACCAAGGGTCTGCTCAAATCCGCCATTCAAAATCTGCATTATGCTTTGGTTGGTGTTCAGGTAATGTTCGACAAAGGTGAAATCTCCGGCTGGCAGGCCGGGCTCTTCGCTTTTGGCGCCGCCACGCTGCTGGGCGGTGCCGAACTCACTGGGCTGGTATACGATACGGCTCAATTAGGGGTCAATGTCACTTTCGCTCCGGAGTATGTCGGATCGACGGAAACGCAGAGCTCGTTGGGGACAGCTTGGCGTGATCACCTCGCTGGAATCGAGGGCAATCCGTGGAAACGGACTGTGGCATTCGCGGGTGAATTCGTGGCGGGGTTTGTCGGATTGCTCGCCCTGCTTCCGGCGGCCCCGGTTATTAACGCCGCGCTGAGCGGTCTGGCCTTCAGTGCCCTGATTTCAGGTGAGCCGGTCATCGCGGGGGAGATGTTGGCGGGAGTGGTCACCCTTGGAGGGATCACCAAAGGACTTCGGGTCGGCGGCTCCCGGGTCGCCGGGTTCCTGAGCAACAGGTATCCGGGTCTGTCGAAGGTGACGGATTCCAAAATTTATAAGTTCTACGCCAATGCGAATGCAAAAGTGGAGAAATGGTCCCACAAGAACTGGACGAGCGCCAGGAGCTGGATCAACGATCGGGTTAAAAATTGGCACCCAGACTGGAACACCCCTGTAACAAAATTGATGAGGGCTACCATGGATCGGATCACCGCCAAAGTGAACGCCAAACTTGAGCCCTACGAGTGGCGCGGCAACGGATTGATCGCATCGATGCGCGCCTTCAATGCCAAGTACAATCCGCTGGCCTCGACTTACAAGAATGCCTTTGAATCGAGCTACACCACAGGCGGCTTGATCAGTAAGGAACGGATGTCAGAAGCATACACAATACTTTCCAAGCAGTCAAATATGGGAAGACAGACACAGGCGGCGCAAGCAATGGGCGATCGGCCTGATCGAACCGCGAGATGGCTCGAGCACGCGATCCACGAAGGCGGAGTCGACCGTAACACGGCCGGCGAGTTGAGGGAGATAATGAAAGGGATGCATAAGGTGGGCTATGAGGACATAACAGCTATGGGAGGTGCCACGACCCGGACAATCAATAAATCTCGAGAAATCGTAGCGGCGTTCGCGGAGGGAGAAATCGGGAATATCACGCTCAACTCTAAATTTGCATGGGCGAACATCCGCAGTGCCTATGAAACCCTGCGCGACAACCCAAGTTTGTTGGGCAATAGGTACGCATCCGCCGAGGAGTTTTTGAAGGACGTCTTGACCACCAAGGCGAAGGTTTATGCTCACGAAAAAGCGCACTTTAGAACTTTCGATCGACTGGCATCCGACATTGCAAGGCGATTTAACCTGAACTTGACGAACGCGAGGAACTGGCTGGCGGAAGCGGGTAGCAAGAAGGCGAACGGGCGCGCTAGGAATGCGGAAGTCCTCGCGCGTGTTGAATTTGAAGCGGAGCGGCAGGCCCGGAGGTGGCTTGGCGCATCGGACGAAGCGGCCGTGGCATTGACATTAGAGGCGCATCTGCCGAAATACGGTAGGAGAGGGGTGACTGGACAGCACATAGAGGATCTCAACCAGCGGGCTTCCGCGGTCTTCCGTGCCCAAGCACAGGCAAAAGCACAGGCGGCCCAGGCATCGAATGCAACGAGGGCGGCGCTGGGTGGGATATCACTTGGTTCCCCCCTGACCGGAGCGGAACGGGCGGCACGTGCAACTGGCGAAGCGCGGGCCGCACTTGGCGGAATCTCGTTAGGCGCCACGCTGACGGGTGCGGAACGGGCGGCGCGGGCGACCAGCGAGGCCCGGGCGGCGCTTGGGGGGATGTCACTTGGAGCCCCACTTACGGGAGCGGAACTGGCGGCTCAGCGCGTAAGGGCAGGGGTATTTTCGAATACCCCCTGGGTGGACGGATCGGTGAGAGCCGGACTCCGGTCGATATTGGACAATGACTTCGTTAAGGCATCGATTGGTTTCGGGAATCATAAAGCGATGTCAGCGAGCCGAGGAGGCGCACAACGTGGTGCGGAGTTCGCGGCGGCGGATGCCTCTGTCAGCAGTTGGATGAACCGGCTGCTGGGGAATGGGGGCGGGAGCATTGGTCCTTCGCATGCGCAAATCCCCCTGCTGAATTCGGCGCCAATGGCGGCCCGTCCGACATGGAGGGGGAATGTACTTGGGGGGCTGAAGTCTGGAGAAATGCCGACATTCGCCGCGCCGCCGCCAAGACCTGCGCCATTGTCGGTTTTCGGTGCGGCGGCTCCCGTCCCTGGCCGGTCAGTGGCGTCCGGCGGCGGACAAATTGATGACGCGGGACCGTCGGGTGCTGGATTCGATGAAGCTTCACCCTTAATGAATTGGCTGATCCAATCCGATCCCACCCTAACGTCTTCAGGGGACCCGTCGACGCCCGTGGACGGTTCGGCCTGGGCCGGCCGATTGGATGACATGTCGCGGCGAGCGCTGGGGATGTGGGAGGGGGCGTTGGGCTGGCTGCCGGAGGTTGGGATTGAGGTGGTGTGGACCGATTTGCCGGCTGGGCAGATTGGGATGAGTCTGATTACGTCTTCGGGTGCGCGGGGCGAAGCGCTGACTGGCCGAGTATTTCTGGACCGGGATGCGGACGGATTTGGGTGGTGGTCGGGGGATGAAGGTGAGGCGGGGCTGTGGACGGCGTCGACGGGTGGCGCGTCGTCGGCGGCGGCGGGGACTGAGGCGGCCGGTCGGATCGATTTGCTGACGGTGATGACGCATGAATTTGGGCATTTGCTCGGATTCAATTCGTTCTTCCAGGGGTTTGCGGCGCGCACGACGGTGCGGGGCGATGGGTCGGCGTATTTCACGGCGGAGGGCGGACCGTATGTGCTGACGGGCGACCTAAGCCATTTGGACAGCGGAGTGCATCCGTGGGACTTGATGAATGCGACGATCCGGCCGGGCGAGCGGAAGCTTCCGTCGGCGGCGAACGTGGCGATGCTCGAGGCGGCTTGGACGGGGTATACCGGGGAAACGACCACGGCCAGCGGCGTCAGGTTTTTCTATATACTGGCTGACACGTTTGCCGTGCCCGAAGGTGGATTTGTGTTGCTGGCGGACGCGGTGGCGGAGCAGTTGGCGGGTGACGTGCCGACTGGATTGCAGGACGGCGGATTTGCGGCGCCGGGGCATCCGGATTGGGATGTGATTGGAGAGGTCGAGTTCCAGGGTGGCACGGTGCGGTTGGGTGAAGACCCCGATCGAATTTTCAGTTCGCTGAGCCAGGTATTCCGGCTCCCGGCCGGCGCGCGGTTCCTTGAGTTTACAATTTCGGATCTGGTGCTGGGAGGCGGAGGCAGGACACCGGCGGATGCGTTTGAGATTTCGTTGCTGCATGCGGGCACTTTTGCTCCGGTGGTCGGGGTGGTGTCCGGTCTGAGCCACACGGACGCGTTGCTGAATGTTCAGCCTGGGGGAGTGGTGTTCGCAGCGGATACTGTGGCACTGACGGGCTCGGTGGCGGAGGGAGACTTCGGGGTAAGGATCGATCTGGCCGGGGTGCCGGCGGGCACGCCGCTATTATTAACGTTTGATTTGATTCGATTCGGCGTGGCGGACAGCACGGTGACCATAAACAGCGCCTTGGTGAAGGGAGAACCGGTCGTGGAGAGCACGCCGCCGGTCGTGACCGGTGGCCAACCGGTGGCGGTTAGGCAGGGCGACCGGTTTGAGGCAACGGGATCGTTCACCGATGCCGGCGGAGCGGACGTGTGGACCGGACTGGTGGACTTTGGCGATGGGAGCGGGCCGCGGCCGCTGGTGTTGAGCGGATCCGGCTTTGTGCTGGACCACGTTTTCCTGAAGGCGGGCGTCTGGAGCGTCGTGGTCACGATCACCGACAGCCGAGGCGATTCTGGTTCGACGACGTGGGAAGTGACGGTGGAGAATGTAGCGCCGGTGGTGGCGGCGGTGGCTGATCAGGCAGTGAAAACCGGCCGGCCGGTCACCGTGACGACGACGTTCACGGATCCGGGCGACGATACGTTTACGGCGGTAATCGACTGGGGCGATGGAACGGTGGTGCCGGCGGTGGTGGATGCGGCGGGACGAATCGTCAGCGGCGGACACGTTTACGCGACCCCCGGCACTTTCACCGCGGTGCTGCGTCTGTCCGACGGGACAACCGATGTGACTGTGCCGTTTTTGGTGACGGCGGAGGCGGACGTGACGCGCGTTCTGGTTACCGGTGCGGCATCGGTGGTGGAAGGATCGGCGTATGTGATCGCCCTCACGGCGGAAGGCCCACGCGCCGAGGCGATCACATCCTGGACGATCAACTGGGGTGACGGCAGTGTGACAACGTACAACGGAGCCCTGCGACTGGCGGCCCACGTGTACGGCCGGCCGCAATCGGCCTACACGATCACGGCGGTGGCCAGCGACGGGGTGGCTCAGTTTGAGTCTGGGCCGTTGAGCGTCGAGGTGCTGAATTCAGCGCCGCGCATGCTGCGATTCATACCAGGAAACCGGGTGGCCGAAGGATCGCCGGTGCGCCTCACGGTCGTCTTCGATGATCGCGGATGGAGCGACCAGCATGTGGTGACCGCGCATTGGGGCGATGACACGACCAGCACAACCACGCTGCCCGAAGGATTGCGGCGGTTTGACCTGACTCATGTGTACACCAACAACCGGCCGAACGGCGCCCCGTACGACGTCCGGATTGTCCTGACCGATTCCGGCCAGAACGCGATCGAAATCTTGACGATCGCGGAAGTCATCAACGTGGCTCCCGACGTCAGCGTCGCCGGGCCCGCCACGGGATCGTCAGGAAGCGAGGTGACCTTCACTGGCTCGGTTGGAGATGCCGGGCTGACTGACGCCATCGAGGTTTCATGGGACTTCGGCGATGGAGTGGTGCTGCCGTTTGCGCCGGCTGGTGACCCGGCGATCCTCGCGACGACGCATCGATTCGCCTCGCCCGGCGTGTTTACCGTCACGCTCCTGGCGCGGGATCAGGATGGGGCGGTGTCGCAGGCCTCCACGATCATCAGCGTGGTCGCTGGCGGGACGCTGGAGATCGTGGGATTCGAAATCAATGGAGGCGATCCCCAACGGTCGATGGTGACCCGGCTGACGGTGACGTTCAACAGCGACGTGGCGGCCAGCCTGCAGTCGGTCGATTTCCGGTTGCTTAATACCACGACAGGGCTGGAAATCTCCGCCGGTGCCCTCTCGCTGCAGTGGATGAGCGCGGATAGCGCCGTGGTGATCACGTTCCCGAGTCTGGTCGGCCGGAGCCTCGCGGACGGCAACTACCGGTTGACCATCGACGCCGCGGGTATCGCGGACGCGGCAGGCCGCACGCTGGGGTCGGAGTCATCGGGCGATCCGACTTTTGTGTTCCACCGCCTCTTCGGCGATCAGGATGGCGATCGCGACGTCGATTTCCTCGACACGTTCCATTACCAGAGGACGCACGGGAAGGCGTCCACTGATGCGGCCTACGACGCGCGCTTCGACTGGGATGCGGACACCGATGTCGACGCGCTGGATCTTTTCCACTTCTCGCGAAATTACTTCACCACACTGCCGATGGTCCTGTTGATTCCCGATGGGCTGGATCGCGGAACCCAGGCGGACGCCGCTGACTCCGGGTTCAGCGCGCCGGTCCTGCCACCGGTGGCGGGCGGCGAGTCGGCCCCAGCACCGGGTGATGGTGACATGCTTCCCGTTCCGTCCGGGGATCGCGCGCGGGCCCCCGAACGGGTGCGGCGTCTAGCGGTCAAGCAAGGTGAGGCGATAAAACCGGCGGTCACCGGGCGTGAAATCAAGGTAATGACCGCTGTTGTGCGGGGCGCCAGGGAGGTCCTGCCACTCACCCTGGGCCATCGATCGACTCCATTGCACCACGGCATCGGCTCCCGATGGGACGACGAACGTGAGCCGAACGTGCGGCTGGACACCGGTCACCCATTCCACGCGGGGTGGATCGAGCCGGATGATGACGCTCGGGCGTGGCACGATCTCGGGGTCGATTTCGCTGCCCAGACCATTCACGAAGACGGATTCGTTGGGAGTCTGGAGGAAGACTTCGACAGTCAATGGGGTGGAAACGGGCGGGGTGCCGGTCGACCGGAGGCGGATCGTGGCCAGCCGGTTTCCGGTCCAGGGATTGGCAACCGGATTGATGTTCCCCTTGACCGCCACAAATCCGTGGCCCACCGAGATTTGGGCGCCGGCCGAGAAGCCGAAAAAATCCAGGGCTGGATCAATCAAAAGGGCGTTGGCCGGAGCCGGCTGCCATCGCGCACCATCGAACCTCACGACAAACCCGTAGCTGAAAAGGCCATGAGGCACCGGTTGGCGCCCCGGGGCCTCGACATCGCCGTCGAGCATCACTGGCAGCTCAATTTCGCCACCGCCCGCCGCCCCGATGCCATACTGACCCCGCTCAAATTCCAGGCCGATATCGGCCCGCGACCCGTCCATTGTCAGGAGGATCGAAACAACGCCCAGCCACCATCGAAGCTGCCGGGCACCAAGGAGGCAAACCATGCAACCCAAGAATAAGTTTGATCAATCCCCAAGTCAACGGCGCCCGAGCCGCGCGGGGAACCGATGGTTTGAAATGCCGGCCCGACACCTGAGGTCGATGGGCGGCGGGTGGATTCCAATGGCGTGCGCAGCAGGGGTATCATTTCTACTGGCGAGTCCCGCCCGATCTGTCGTGATTAGCTTCGTGGACCCACAGCCGGTGGTGCTGGTGAACGATCCGGTGCGGATGACGGTGACGATCGACCACGAGGGGAGCGATACGGACGCGTTGTTCAGCTACGGCATCTCGGTCGTCGGGGATTGGGAAGCTCAGGCCATCTTTCCTCAGGGCGTGGACGTTCCCGCCGCACTCGATTTTAACGGGGTGGCCGGTCCGGGCGCGTTTATCGGGCTGGGCGACGAGTTCATCGGAGTGAAGGGAACGGTGAACCTTTCGGTCAACCCGATCGAGATGTACGGGGGGAGGGTGCTGGCGGAGTTTCAGCTCCGCTTCGCGCAGCCCGGATCGTACGAATTGAGGCTGGACTTCTTCAACACACTCGGTCCCACGGAAGACATCTTCGTGAACCAGGATGGTATCGCGATCGATGACCAGATCGAGTTCAGACCCGGCCTTGTCCAAGTGGTCATCCCTGAACCGCGGATTCCCACCCTGCTGCTGGCCGCGGCTGTCTCCCTGCTCGTGCGGCGCTCGCGAATTCGTCCCGCCCCCGCGCAAGGTTAGAGCACGGAGATGGGGAACCACGAAAAACACGAAATACACGAAACCCGTGGGCTCTGGACGGGGGAAATTGGATGACGGACTCCGGTTCAGAATGGTCCATCGTTTTCGTGTGGTTCGTGCCTTTGGTGGTTGATCCAGCGCGCAGCCAATCGCCATTGAGGGTGGAAAGTGATTTGCCCGTCCCTCTGAGGTTTCGGCAATTCGAATCCGCTTGTCACTGCCAGGCTGGGCGGGTTAGTGGCCGCATGTTGATTCGACTTCTTGCGCCCTGGATTCTGCTGGGGGCGGCAGCCTGGCTCTCGGCGTGGCTTTTTCGCCGGCCCCAGTCGGCGGCGGCGCGGGATGGCGAGTGGCGGTCCTGGGTGGATCCGGCCACTGAGGGTCTCTTCAAAAAAGGCGCCTGGGCTTATGCGTTCGAGAATGCCGGCGCCGGGGTGTCGCTGGTCAGCCTGCTGGTCGGGGGCAGCTATTATCTATTCGATGAACCGACCAAGGGGGCGATTTTCGCCTGGCTGGCTGTTCTCTTTGTCGCCCTGTGCTGGCCGGTGACCGTACGCCGCCCGTGGCTTCGTGTGTCGCCGCAGGGGGTCACGTGGAAGCCGTTGCAGGCGTCGGGGGTCCAGGAAATCCCCTGGAATGAGGTCAGTTCCGTCGGATTGGCCTGGCACGCGCGGCTCAGCGGTCAAGTCGTGGTCCACCGCCGATCATCCCGCCGGGCGATTCGCATCCACGCGCGGCACCTCAATGTTTCGCCCGCAGCGCTGGCGCAACTGCTCGAGAAGCGGGCGGCAATTTCAAAATCCATTTCTGCCCGGCGAGCCTAAATTGCCTGTCCCTTTATGGGCGGCGCATTCTTGAAAGTTTAATGTCAGAATGAACAATTTTTTCTCTCAATTCGATTGGCAGCGGTGGAGCGATGGAGTAGAAGGGTGCTGCGTCGAGGATCCGGCGCGTGATTCGGATGATTATTTCCCCCAGCGAGAGCTTGGAGGACCGGCAGGATTCGCTATGGCGAATGCCGGAACGGGAAGCGTTGTTGGGGCCGCGGCGTGAGCGGTCGGGGCGGCGGCGGTGGAATCAGCCGTATGAATTTGAGGCGTTGGAGCCGCGGATTTTGTTGTCGGCGGCGGCGGCGGCGGTGCCCTTTGTGGAGGCGGCGGCGGGCAAGGATGCGACGCGGATCGAGCAGCCGGAGGCCGTGAAGGAGGCGGCGGGCGAGGGGGGGCAAGGCGGGTCGGAACGGGTCGATGGCCGGGGGCAGGGGAACGACTCCGCCGGGTCGGTTGACGAGCATCCGCGGTCGTCGTTGGGGAGTCTGTTTGACGTGCCGGAGGACGCGCATTTTGCGTCGGCGGCGGGGGCGGATGGGGTGATTCCTGTGGCGGATGTCGTGGCGCTGGGGGCGGGGCCCGGGGTGTTGGAAGCGGCTTCGTCGAGCGACATTTTGGCCGACAAGGGGACGGATCGTGAGGACGACGACGCGTCGAAGGCTGGACTCTTGGTCGCCGCGAACGAGCTGCCGATCGACGCGGGTGGACCGGTCATCGTCGGACCCGCGTCCGATCGAACGGACGAGTCCGAGGACGAGGGAGTGGTGGAAGTGGGCGGCTTGATCGCGGCGGATACAGCGTGGTCGGGGACGATCCACGTGACGGAGGATGTGACGGTGCAGCCAGGGGTCACGCTGACGCTGGCGCCGGGCACGGTGGTGAAATTTGGGCAAGGTCGGTACCTTCTCGCGCGCGGGTCGCTGATGGCGGATGGGGACCTCGCGAGCCCGATCTACTTTACATCTGTCAATGACGATTCAGTGGGCGTGGATGTCTCTGGCGAGGGGATTTCCACGCCTTTGCGCGGTGAGTGGAATGGCCTGTATTTTGACGGTGGATCGGACGCCTCGGTGCTGGATGAGGTGGTGGTCCGATACGGTGGAAGCGACGGGAATTGGGCGACGGTAAATGTGCGCGGGAGCAGCCCAAGGATTGAGGACGCGACGATCACACAGGTCGCGGGTCGGGGGGTGCGGATAACGGCCGGAGCGCCGACTTTGACGCGGGTGGCGGTGACGAATGCGGGGGGTGTGGCGTTTGATGCGGCGTGGGGGACAGGTGGTCAATTTGACGCGCTCTCGGCGGCCAACACGGCGGGCAATCATTTCAGTTTGCCAGGCGGTGATGTGGCGGGCGGGGCGGTGGACAACCGCATTTGGAATTATGGCGGACTGCCCGTTCATGTGAACGGAAATGTACGTATTTTCAATAGTGCCTCATTGACGGTAGCCGCGGGCCAAATTGTCAAAATGAACGGGGCGGCGATCTCGGTTCTCAGCGCGAGCGGGGCGGGCCGGTTGATCGCGGAGGGTACGGCGGGTGCGCCGGTTATTTTCACATCAATGTCGGACGATTCGGCCGGGGGTGATTCGAATGGCGATGGGAACGCGACGGCGCCGGCGCGCGGCCAGTGGGGTGGCCTATTTATCGATGCCGGGAATGGCGGGCTGGCGAACATGGAGGTCCGGTACGCGGGCAGCGACGGCAATTGGGGAGGTGTCTCGCTGCAGGGCGGATCTCCTGCATTGACCCATGTGCTGGTTCGCGAGAGCGGTGCCTTCGGGGTGCGAATCACGGGGGGCACGCCGGTGCTCAACGGGATGCGGGTCGAGGGGGCAACCAATGTGGCATTTTTTTCCGACTGGAATGTGCGAGGCGATTATGAAGGGCTGTCCGCGGTGAACACGTTGGGCAACCGGTTTCAACTGACGGGCGGCGACTTGGCGAGTGCGGACTGGACTTGGGACTTCGGGGGCATGTCGGCGCTGGGGGTGACGGGCAATGTGCGCGTGTACAACAGTGCCACCTTGACGATTCCCGCGGGGCTAGTCATCAAGATGGCGGGCGGGTTGTTCCAAGCCCTGAATTCGAGCGGGGCGGGCACGCTGATTGTGCAAGGGACACTTGGAGCGCCGGTGATTTTCACTTCCACCGCCGATGACACCGTGGGTGGGGATACCAATTCGGACGGCAACGCGTCCGCCCCGGCACGCGGCAACTGGAATGGAATTTACCTGGATTCAAGCAGCAACACGAGCCGACTGGAAAACGTGGAGGTCCGCTACGCGGGGTCGGATGGGAGTTGGGGTGGCGTGAGCTTGCGCGGGGGGACTCCGACGCTGCGGAACGTAACGATCCGCGAGAGCGCCGCCTTCGGCGTCCGGATCACGGGCGGGGCGCCGGTGCTGGACAGGGTGACGGTCATGGGGGCCTCCAACGTGGCGTTTTTCTCGGATTGGAACATTCGTGGCCGGTATACAAATATAACCGCCACCGCGACGCCTGGGAACCGTTTTCAGATGACCGGGGGCGACCTGGCCAACGAAGACTGGGCATGGGATTTCGGGGGGCTCTCAACGCTGTGGATCACCGGCAATGTGCGCGTGTACAACAGTGCCACCTTGACGATTCCCGCGGGGCTAGTCATTAAGATGGCGGGCGGGTTGTTCCAAGCTCTGAATTCGAGCGGGGCGGGCACGCTGATTGTGCAAGGGACCGTCGGAGCGCCGGTGATTTTCACTTCCACCGCCGATGACACCGTGGGTGGGGATACCAATTCGGACGGCAACGCGTCCGCCCCGGCACGCGGCCACTGGAATGGAATTTACCTGGATTCAAGCAGCAGCACGAGCCGACTGGAAAACGTGGAGGTGCGGTATGCCGGATCGGATGGCAATTGGGGAGCCGTGACGCTTCGCGGGGGCACGCCGATCGTAAGAAATGTCTCTATCCGCGAGAGCGCCGCCTTCGGTGTCCGGATCACGGGCGGCGCGCCGATTTTGGACGGGATGACGGTCGTGGGCGCGTCCAACGTGGCGTTTTTCTCCGATTGGAACATCCGTGGCCGGTATGCCAACCTGACCGCGACCAACACGCCGGGGAACCGGTTTCAGATGAGCGGGGGCGACCTGGCCAACGAAGACTGGGAATGGGACTTCGGTGGTCTGTCAACGCTGTGGATCACGGGCAATGTGCGCGTGTACAACAGTGCGACTCTGACGATTCCCGCGGGTCTGGTCATCAAGATGGCGGGCGGGTTGTTCCAAGCCCTGAATTCGAGCGGCGCTGGCACATTGATCGTGCGGGGGACACTTGGAGCGCCGGTGATTTTCACGTCGACGGCGGATGACAGCGTGGGCGGGGATTCGAACTCGGATGGGGCGGCCACCACCCCGGCGCGGGGCGATTGGAACGGGGTGTATCTGGATTCGGCCAGCGCTCGATCCCGCCTGGAGCATGTGGAGGTGCGCTACGCGGGGTCGGACGGCAACTGGGGGGGGGTGACAGTGCGGGGCGGGGCGCCGACCTTGCTGAATGTGACGGTGCGGGATAGCAAGGCGTATGGCGTCCGCATTGCGGATGGCGCGCCGGTGCTGGAAAATGTGCGGGTCGATGGATCGGATAATTCGGCGTTCCATTCCGATTGGAACGTGCGCGGCACGTACACCAACCTGAGCGCGGTGAACACGGCGGGAGGAAGCCGGTTCACGCTGACCGGGGGCGACCTAAGCAACAGCGACTGGACCTGGAGTTTCGGAGGGTTGCCGGTCATCGTCCTCGGCAATGTCCGCGTCTACAGCAGCACCACCCTCACCCTGAGCCCTGGGCTGGTGGTGAAAATGGCGGGGGGCTCCATCCAGACGATCAATTCCAGCGGTTCGGGGCACTTGGTGGCGGCCGGCACGGCCGAGGCGCCCATCATCATCACCTCGGTCGCGGATGACACGGCGGGAGGCGACGCGAATGGCGATGGAATCGCCACCGCGCCGGGCCGGGGAAATTGGAACAGTCTTTACCTGGACTCGAACAGCGAAATCACCCGCCTGGAGCACGTGGAAGTGCGGTATGCGGGATTAGACGGAAACTGGGGTGGGGTCTCGCTCCGCGGCGGGGCGCCCATGCTGAAGAATGTCACGGTGCGGGAAAGCGGCGCCTTCGGCGTGCGGATCACGGGGGGCGCGCCGGTCCTGGAGAACGTGCGGGTCGACGGGTCGAGCAATTCGGCGTTCCATTCCGATTGGAACGTGCGCGGTGCGTACACGAACCTCATCGCGGTGAATGCAGCGGGTGGCAGCCGGTTTACCCTAGACGGCGGCGACCTGAGCAATGCCGATTGGACATGGCGGTTCGGCGGGCTGCCGCTCGTGCTTTTAGGCAACGTTCGGGTCTACAACAGCCAGACGCTGACCCTGCCGGCCGGCTTGGTCGTGAAAATCGCGGGCGGTTCGATCCAGACGATCAATTCGAGTGGTGCGGGGCGGCTCGTGACCACGGGCACCGCAGAAGCCCCGGTGATCATCACATCCGTGGCCGATGACACGGCGGGGGGCGATGCGAACGGCGATGGAGCGGCCTCCGCACCGGCCCGGGGCCAATGGAACGGCTTGTACCTCGACAGCGGCGCCACCCATGAGTTTGCCTTTACCGACGTCCGGTACGGCGGCAGCGATGCGAATTGGGGGGCCGTGAACCTGCGCGGGTCGAGTCTGACCGCCAGTGGCCTGACCATTCGCGAAAGCGCGGCGGACGGACTGCGCCTTGCTTCTGGAGGCACGGCGCAAGTCAATGGCGGCCTGCTGATCAACAATGCCTCGGCCGGGGTGCGGGTAGATGGGGGTGGGTTCACTGGCAATCGGCTCGGCATCTTCGGGTCGCCGACGGGCGTGCACATCAATGCGGGCTCGAGTGCCTCGGTCAGCGGGTCGGCGTTTGAAGGGAATAGCACGGCCGTCGTGCATCAGGGAAACAATGCGGCCAACGCCAACTTTAACGACAACTGGTGGGGTGATGCGGGCGGGCCGAATGACGCCTCGAATGCCGACGGCGTGGTCAACCCCAATGCGGCGGGCCAGCCAGTCAGTGACTTCGTCCAATACCTGCCGTATGCCACGGTGCGCCCGGCGCTGCCGATTGGGCCGCTGGTGGTCAGCGTGAGCCCGGCTACGGCGGGAGCGGGCGGGGCGGGGGAAGTGCTGATTATTTTCTCCGAACCAGTCGAGCCCGCGACTTTCACGGCGGAGGACATTTCGGTGACCGGCCCGCAGGGCGTGGCCGTCGCCAACATCGTGCTCGTTGCCGCCGCCACGTATCGCGCGACATTTTCCACCGCCCTGACCGCGCCGGGCGAATACACGGTGCGGGTGGGGCCGGACGTGAAAGCGTTGGCGAGCGGGTTCCGCCTGGACCAGAACCGGAATGGGGTGGGGGCGGAGCCGGTGGCGGATGTTTTCACGCATTTGATGCGCATCGACACGGCGGCGCCGGTCGTCAGTGGCCACACGCCAACCGGCACGCAGACGGCGGCGGTGGGGGAAGTGGTCATTACCTTTAATGAGGCGATTGGCGAGCGCACCTTTGGTCCGGAGGACGCGGCCCTGACGGACCCCGGCGGGACGGCCATCCCGGTGCTGGCGGTCAACCGGATCAACGAGACGCAGTTCCGGGTGATTTTCCCGGTTCAGTTTCTCAATGGGACTTACAGCTTGAACGTGGGGCCCACGATTGCGGACTTGGCGGGCAACGCGATGACGGCGGCGTATGTGGGCAGTTTTGTGATCGACCGTCAGCCGCTGCGGGTGGTGACACAGAACCCCAGCGAGCTGGTGACCAGCACGACCAGCAGTGTGACCGTGACCTTTTCGGCGCCGCTCAATCCAGGCAGCTTTACGGCGGCGGATGTGGCGTTGACCGGGCCGCGCGGGCTGGTGGCGATCACGGGGATCACGGCGGTCAATGCGACGACGTATGCGCTCTCCTTCGCGCCACAGAGCATTGAAGGACGGTATGAACTGCTGATTGGCCCTGACCTGACGGATCTGGCGGGGATTTTGCTGGACCAGGACGGGGACGGAGTGGCGGGGGAAACGCAGGACCGGTATGCGGGAGAATTTGTGATCGACGGGGCGGGGCCGTATGTGTTGCGGCAATCGGCGAGCGGGTTGGAACCACGCGGACTTTCCCAGATTGACGTGGTCTTTTCCGAAACGCTGTTGGCAGGATCGGTGCAGGTCAGTGACTTTACGCTCACGGGTCCGTCTGGGCCGATCCCCGTGACCTCGCTGAGCGCGGTGGCGGCAGACACGTTCCGAATCACGTTCGCGCCGCTGCCGGCCGATGGGCTGTACACGCTCAGCGTGGGCCCGGATCTGACGGACTTGGGAGGGACGCGGATGGACCAAAACCAGAATGGGACGGAGGGCGAAGTGCCGGGGGATGTGTGGAATGGGAGCTTCACTATCGATGCGGCGCCGCCGCGGGTGGTGTCGACCAGTTTGAGCAATCCGATGACGGCGCCGTTTGTTCGGTTCACGGTGAGTTTCAGCAAGGAGATTGATTCGGCGAGCTTCACGGCGGAGGACGTCGTGTACAGCGGTCCGGCGCGGCCGAGCATTCCGGTGAGCGTGAATCGACTGAATGCGACGACGTTTGAAATTGTTTCGGGCAACATCGGGGCCGCCATTGGCGATTACACGGTGGTGATCGGTCCGGATGTGCGGGATCTGGCCGGCAATGCCCTGGACCAGAATGGCAATGGGACGGCGGGCGAGGTGGAGGACGTTTTTACGCAGACCGTCACGTTGACCCTGCCGGACTTAGTGGCTTCGGAAGTGAGCGCGCTGGACACGGCGGTGGCTGGGCAGGCGATAAGCGTGAGCTGGCAGGTCACCAATTCCGGCAACCGGGCGGCCGAGTCGCCGTGGAATGAAGTGGTGATCCTGTCGGCCACTGGCGCGCCGACGGGTCCGTCCAGTCAAGTAATCGTGGTGGGCACGCTGACGACGACCTCACCTTTGGCCATTGGCGAATCCGTTGTGCGCACCTTGGATCTCACGCTGCCGGTGACATTGAGCGGCAACCTGACGCTCTTTGTCGTGTTGGATCAAAGCCAGGCGCTCCCCGAGCCCGATGACGCCAATAACATCGCCTCGCGGGCGATCGTGGTGTCGGGCGAGGAGGTGAGGGCGGACTTGGTTGTTTCCTCGGTCAGTGGACCGACCACGGCGACCGGAGGGCAAAGAGTCTCGGTAACCTACACGGTCACCAACCAGGGGACAGGGGCGACATTGACGGGCGCGTGGGACGACCGATTGTATCTATCCAGCGACGAGACGTTGGGCGCAGGCGACATTCAATTGGGCGGACTTGCACGCAGTGGGATGCTGGCCGCGGGTGGAGTCTATACTGAAAACATGAGCGGCTCTCTGCCGCTGACCGCGGAGGGGACGTATTATTTGATCGTGTTCACCGATGCGGCCAACGAGACCCTGGAAATCGGCGCCGAGAATAACAATACACGGGCTTCTGGAGCGGTGACGGTGGTGGCGGCGCCGTCACCGGACTTGGTGGTGACGGCGGTGGTGCCGCCGGTGGGAGCGCTGGCCGGTCGCACGGCGATGGTGTCCTATAGCGTGCGCAATCAGGGGAGCGAATCGACAGGCAGCGGGTGGCTCGACCGGGTTTATTTGTCGTTGGATGCTTCTTTTGGAGCGGCAGATTTGATTCTGGCCACACGGACGCGACCGGCCTCGCTGGAGGCGGGCGTCACGTACACGGAAAATTTGGATGTGGTATTGCCGGTGGCATTCAGCGGTGAGTTTTACTTGATTGTGGTGACGGACGCGGCGGGGGAAGTGGCCGAGTGGCGAGGGGACGCGGAAACGAACAATGCGTTGGCATCCGCAGTGTTTACGGTCGCCCTGCCGCCCTCGGCCGATTTGCGTGTCGACGGTGTGGTGGCGCCGGCGCGGGTGATCGGGGATCCGGCCGATGCGCGGATCACTTGGACGGTGAGCAACCGTGGGAGTGCGGCGACGGCGGTCGACCGGTGGGTGGACCGGGTGATTATTTCGGTGGACGAATTGGTGGGAAATAATGATGACCGGGTGCTGGGCACGGTGGAGCATTTTGGGTTGCTGCCGGCGGGTGCGGGTTACACGGAATCGCTGGTGGTGCTCTTGCCCATCGCGACCAACGAGCGGTTTTACGTGTATGTGGAGACGGATGCGGGAGATGCGGTGAGCGAGGTGCCTAACACTGAATCGAATCAGGCGCGGGCGCCGGAGCGGCTGGAAGTGATGACCATTCCGTACGCGGACTTGGTGGTGACGAGCGTGCAGCCGGTGTCGGCCACGGTGACGGCGGGCGGGAAGCTTGAGGTGACATGGAGTGTCAAAAACCAGGGCATTGGGGTGACGAGCGATCCGACGTGGATTGACCAGGTGTTTATTTCGCGGACACCGCAGGGCGCAGAGGCGATCGTGCTCTCCAACGAGTCGCACATCGGGAACCTGGCGGTGGACGGGGCGTACACGCGCACGGCGAGCTTGAATGTGCCGCTGGGGATTGGGGGCGAGTATTATGTGTTTGTGCGCACGGGCATCAACGGGCCCTTTGAATTTGGACTGACGGGCAATAACACGACGCGGGCGGAGCAGGTGATTGAGATCACCTTTGTACCGTTGCCGCAGGGGGATTTGGAGCCGACGGCGATTTCGGCGCCGACGGCGGCGGTGGATGGCGAGCGGGTGACGGTGACTTGGACGGTGCGCAACAACGGACCGGATGCGTACGAGAACGGGGTGGAGTGGAGCGACCGACTCGTATTGGTTGACCTGGGTGGGGGGCCGGAGCGGGTATTGGACAGCTTCCCGCGTTCGATTGGCCTGGGGGTAGGCAACACGTATACGCGTTCGGAATCGGTTCTGTTGCCGCAGGTGCAGGGGGTTTTCCGCATTGAAGTGCGCACGGATGTGGGGGCCGGGCTGGCGGAGGCGGTGGAAATGAACAATGCGCGAGCCAGCGAGCTCCTCACGATCTCGCTGCGGCCGCGCTCAGACCTGCGGGTGGTGGAGCTTTCCGCTCCCGAGGTTGTGACGGCGGGCACGGTGATTGATGTTATTTTCCGTGTGACCAATGGCGGCTCGGCGGCTACGCCCAGTGGCGGGTCGCGCTGGAGCGACCGCGTGTATTTGAATAACACACCCACGGTGGGCGGGCGGCTTTTGGGCACGCTGCAAAATGGATCGGCCTTGGAAGTCGGCCAAAGCTATCAGACGACAGACACCTTCACGCTGCCGCGGGCTTCGGGGGGCAATTTGTTTATCGTGGTGGTGGCCGACGCGCTCGGCCAGGTGGATGAATTTCCCCAGGAAGGGAATAACTTCCTGGCGCGGGCGATTGCGATCGATGTCACCCCGGTGCCGCCGCCGGACCTGGTGGTGACGGCGGTGGCGGCGCCCTCGGAGGCCTTTGACGGGAGTTCGATCACGGTGCGCTACTCGGTGGAAAACAAGGGGACGGGGCCGACCGTACCCGGGTCGTGGAGCGACCAGATTTGGCTGACGCGGGCGAAGGACCGGCCCAATCCGTCGCGGGGCGACGTGTATCTGGGGGCGGCGGGGCACAATGGGGCGTTGGAGGTGGGAGAGTTTTACGACGGGGTGGCCACGGTGCGGTTGCCGGTCAACCTGGCCGGGCAGTTTTTCATCACGGTGTGGGCGGACGGCGGCCAGGGCGTGTATGAAACGGCATTGAGCACGAACGTGAATCCGGACGCGCCCAATGACTTGGAGGGGAATAATTTCAAGGCGGTGCCGATGCAGGTATTTTTCACTCCGCCCTCGGACCTGGTGGTGACGCGCGTCGAGGCGCCGGCCACGGCGCGGGGGGCTGAGGAGGTGACCATTTCGTGGACGGTGGCCAACCAGGGGGCGGTGACGACCAATCGCGACCGGTGGGCGGATGCGATCTGGCTTTCCACCGACGATGACCTGCACGATGGGCTTGGCCAGCAGTGGCTGGTCTTTGCCGTGCCGCATGCGGGCACGCTGGCGCTCAATCAAAGTTACTCGGAAACGGCCACCTTCACGTTGCCGCCCTCGGCTTTCGGGAGCCACTTTATCGTGGAAACCAATGTGAACCCGGATCTGGCGGCGCCGCACGAGGATCTCTTTTTGGAGCAGATCAGGGGGATACTGCAGCGGGCCGAACAGGCGCTGGGTCGCCCCTTGGCGGAGTTTTCCGTGGCCAGCCTGCCGCGCCTGAGTGCGAGCCAGGTGCTGCAAATCCTGACGGGCGGGAGCAAACCCACGCTGGAACTGGTCTTTGAGGGGCCGTGGACCGATAACAACACGCGGGCGGCGGCCAGCACGGTGACAAACACCCCGGCTGACTTGGTGGTCAGTTCCGTGGTCACGGTGCCCACGGCCTTTTCGGGCGAGCGGGTGGAAGTCACCTACACGGTGACCAACGCCGGGGCGGCGGCCGTGTACGCGGGCACGGAGCGGTGGCGCGATTATCTCTTCCTTTCCCCGGATGCCACTTTCATCGGCTCGCGCGCCGGCCTGGTTGGCTCGGTGGTGCATCAAAATACGGGCGGCTTGGGGGTGGTAGCCAGTTACACCGAGAGCACGGCGATTTCGCTGCCGGCCGGAATCCAGGGCAGGTGGTACGTGCATGTGTTTACGGACATCAGGATTTTCCACGGGCAACCGGTTTTAAGCGGGCTCTCGCCGGGCAGCTACCCTGACTGGCCTCAAGCCTTCCGCGAGCGGGTGTGGGAGGGGACGGGCGACAAGACCAATAACTACGGGCAGACGTCGCTGTCGGTGACGTTAAGCGAGCCGGACCTGCGGGTGACCGCCCTGACAGTGCCGGCCACGGCGGCCTCGGGCAGCACGATTGCGGTGAGCTTCACGGCATCGAACACGGGCACGCGCGCGACCCGGGTCGATCAGTGGCGCGACCGGGTTTATTTAAGTCTGGATGGCTCGCTGGATATTTATGACATTCTCTTGGGCACATTCGAGCGCGAGGGTGTGCTGGGGGCCGGGGAAAGCTACACGGTCACGGGCGATGTGCGCCTGCCCGATAACATCAGCGGGCCATTCACGCTGCTGGTGTACATCGATTCGCCCTTCAGTGTGGCGCCGGTTTATGGGCCGGTTTACCCGTTCCCGATCGCGGCGGGCAACCCGCGCCTCTCCCAGGGCGGGCACCCGATGGGGGCGGTGCACGAATTCCAGAATGAAGCCAATGACATCACGGCCCGGGCCATCGAGGTGACGCCGGCGCCGGCGCCCGACTTGCGCGTGACCAGCGTGAGTGCGCCGGCCCGGGTGCTCACCGGTGAAACCTTCACGGTCACTTACTCGGTGACCAACACGGGCCTGGGGGTCACCCCCGAACGCCAGAACACGTGGAGTGATCAAGTGTGGCTTTCGCGCGACACATTCCTTGATGTGCGCAGCGACCACTATCTCGGTGAGGTAAAGATCGAACAAACCCTCCAGCCCAATGGCACGTACACGGTGACGCGCACGTACCGGCTGCCGCGCGGGTTATTAGCGCCGTATTACGTGATCGTGCTGACCGACGCGCCCAATGGCTACGTGCCGATCGGGACGGTCAATGAAAGCTCCGAATCGAACAACGCGACCCCCAGCGCGGATCCGATGCTCATCGAACTGCCCCCGCCGAGCGACTTGCAGGTGACCCAGGTGGCGGCCACTTCGAGCGGCCGGGTGGGATCGGCGGTCACGGTCAATTGGACGACAACCAATCGCGGGACGACGGCGGCCAGCGGGGTGTGGGCCGACGCGGTGTACTTATCGACGGACGCGACCTGGGATTACGGGGATTTGTTAATTGGGAGCGTGGATTTTGCCTCGCGCACTTTGGCGGGTGGGGCGAGTTACACGGGCAGCTTGACGGCACTGTTGCCGCCCACGCTGCCGGGCGACTACCGGGTGATCGTGCGCACGGATATTTTCGATGACATTTTTGAGGCGCAGAATAATGCCAATAACGCGACCCCATCCACGGATGTGTTAGGCCTCAACGTGGACGCGCTGACCCTGGGCGTGCCGACCACGGCACGGCTCAGTGGGGCGCGCGCCACGCTGCTCTACCGGATCGCGGTGCCGACGGGCGAAACCCTGGAGTTGCGGGCGAGCGGGGGCAATGCCTCGATGGCCTTGGAGTTGTACGCGGGGCATGAAAAGTTGCCCAATTCGATTGTGAACGACGCGGCCTTTGAAGGGGCGCTTTTGTCCGACCAGCGGTTGCTCATTCCGAGCACGGTGGCGGGGTCGTACTATCTCTTGGTGCGGGCGCAGAGCGCGCCCGCGGATTCGCCGGTCACCCTGCTGGCGCGGCTCCTGCCGTTTTCGATTACCAATGTGAGCCCGGACGCGGTCGGCGACGGTCGGTACGTGACGGTGACCATACGGGGCGCAAAATTTAGCCCGCAGGCGGCGGTCAAACTGGTGCGTCCGACCTTTGGGGAATTTGCCCCGGTGTCCTACCAGGTGATCGATGCCACAAAGATCATTGCGACCTTTGATGTACGCGGGGCGGTCAACGGCCTTTACGACGTGCGGGTGACCAACCCGGACGGGGCCAGTGTGACCGATCCGCACCGCTTGCAGATTGAGGCGGCGCAGCCCAATGACGCGGCCATTGGGTTGGGGGGGCCGAGCCGGATTGACATCGGCGACTCGGCCGTGTACGCCGTCACCCTGCAGGGGACCTCGAACCTGGACATGCCGTATGTGCATGTGGCCTTTGGTGTCCCGCGCATCCGGAACGAAAGCGGGCTCATTCGGGGCGAGGCCCTGGTCTTTAACGGGAATTTCGGCGGGGCGCCCGGGGTCGAGGGCGTGCCGTGGAGCACGCTCGATGGGGTGCTCAATCTCAATGGCCGACTGATTTCCGGAGGCTTTGCGCGCGACTTCGTAGTGGCCGGGGTGGGGGGCTTAAGTTTTGTCGTGCAGACGTACCCTGGGCTGGAGGATGAACTGCGCGAAAACCCGCGGTTTCTGGACAGCCTCTTGCCCGGGCAACTGGAGGTGGCGGCCTTCGACATGTGGATCATGGCGGCGGCCACGCCGATGACGGCCGCGGAATTCTTAGCCTACCAGCGGGCGCAGGCCGAGAAGTTTCGACTGGCGGTGGTGGCCGACGCGAATGCGCCGCCCTCGATTGCGGCCTTGGCGGCGGACGCGGGCAATTGGGTGAACTTGTATTTGGCGGCGTTGGGTGAGGCGGGACTTTTGCGAGCCGAGGACACGCCACCGGCGATTCGGGAGCGAGCGGAATTTTTCAGTGAAGTGTCGGCGGTGCTGGCCGGGGTGCTGGCGGGACCGGGCGGCGGGGCGGTGGTGGCCGACAACGACTTGCCCTCGGAGTGGGAGGCCTTTTTCGGGCGCATCAAAGGGTATTTGGGCGACACACCGACGGCGTACTCGGGTGGCACTACACTGCCGACGCAAGGGGAATTTAGCCTCGGGCTTTCGGCGCCGACGCAGTTTGTGGTCTACAAGGTGCGAGTGGGGCCGGAGGAGGACGTGGGGGTTTTGCCGGTGGACGACCCGAATTTGGCGGACTTCTTCGGACTCTCCGGCGCCTTGAGTCGTCGGCTCACGCTGCGGGGCCCGAGCGGGTCGGGGGCGGCGAATTTCGTGCCGCGGGGGACGAGTCTGCCGTACTTGATTAACTACGAGCATGAGAGCGGGGCGGCGGGTGCGGTGAAGGAATTGCGGGTCGTGCAGCAGATGGACCAATCGAGCTTTGACATTCGCAGTTTCCGCTTGAGTGACATCTCGCTGGGCTCGCTGAAAATCGATGTGCCGGACGGGCGCGGCAGCTTCACGGCGGAGTACGACTTTACGCAGAGCCGGGGATTTGTGCTCCAGGTCACGGCCGGCATGGAAATCATCAGCGGCACGGCCACGTGGCTTTTCCGGGCGGTCGATCCAGTCAGTGGCCAACTGGTCACCGACGAGGCGATAGGGATACTGCGGCCCGGGGATAAGGCGTCCTTTGGCTACGGGATCAACGCGCAGGCGGAGGGGGCGCGCACGGGCGATGCGTTGAGTGGCAGTGTGCGGGCGATTCTCGATGGCGGCGTACCGCTGGACAGCAACACGGTCGTGAACACCCTGGATGCCACGGCGCCGGTGAGCACGCTGGCGGTCACCCCGGTCAGTCCCGGCCGCTACCAACTGCGCTGGGCGGCCAGTGACGCGTCCGAGGGATCGGGACTGGCCAGCCACACGCTCTTTGTGGCCATTGGTGGCGGGCCGTACGTGGCGCTCCTGCGGCACACCACGGAAACCAGCTATAACTTCGCGGGCGAGGCGAGCCGTAATTACTCGTTCTTGGTTCTAAGCGCGGACCAGGCGGGCAACGCGGAGGCGGCGCCGGCGGGGCTCTTGGTGCCGCCGTACGTGGCGGCCGTGAATCTCGGGGCGTTGCCGGACTTTGGCGGCGGCGGTAGCGCGGATGACATACCGGTGGCCGCGCCGCCGCTCTCCACGACACCAGCCAACGCACTCTTTATCCGGGCCCAACTCGGGGTGGCGACGATATTGAGCGCCTCCAGGCCTCCGGCGTATGCGGCGGCGCTGGAACCCTTTACGCTGGGCGCCTTTGCGCGTGCGGTGCCGGGAAGCGGGGCGGACATCGGGCCCTTGGGACTCGCGTTTTCGGCTGATGGCCAGACGATTTTCGTGTCCGGCGGCGCGGGCCGGAGCACGCTGTGGCGTTTTGGGGCGGCGGGGGGTGAAGCCACGGTGGCCACGGCGCTCATCACGCTCAATCAGCCGATTTACGATCTGGCGGTTGATGGCACGGGGCAACTGTGGGCGAGCACGGGCGGGCTGGGGTTGGTGCGCTTGAGCGCGGGCACGGGTGAAATCCTGGAATCCTTTGGCTTCGGGCAAAGCCTGGGGCTGGCGATGGGACCGGACGGGCGCACGCTGTATGTGGCGACCACGGCCGGGATCAGCGCCTTTGACACGCAGACCAAATCCTTCGCGGCTTTCTCGCGCACGCGGGTCGATGGGCTGGCGGTGGCCCCCGATGGCACGGTGTGGGGGACGCGGTGGCCGCGCGGGGGTGAAGTGCTGCGCTTTGACGAGCGGGGCCGGGCCGAGGTGGTGATCACGTTCGAGCATCAGGCCGAGGGGCTGGCCTTTGGTCAGGCGGGCACGCCGATGGAAGGGCTGCTTTTTGTCAGCCACGACGCGGGCGGGTACGTGACCATGGTGGATTTGGCCTCGAGGCAGTCGATCAAAGTGGCCACCGGTGGCGGGCACGGGGAATTTATCAAGATCGGCCCCGATGGCCGCCTGTACTTGACGCAACCGGGCCAGGTCGACGTGCTCCAGCCGGTGGTGGCACCGGAAATCATCGCCTCCACGCCGGTGAACAACTCGGGGGCGCTGCCACCCGTGCAGCGGGTCACGCTGACCTTTAACCAGAACATGCGCACGACGGGCGAGGGGTCGGTGCTGGACTTTACTCATTATACATTGACCTCCACGGCGGGTGGGGGCGCCACGGCGGGTAGTGTGGCGATCCCAATTGGTTCGGTGAGTTACGATTTACTCTCACGCACGGTGACGCTGACCTTCGCCCCCCTCATTCCGGGTGACTACACGCTGCGGGTGGCCGCCGAACCGCGCAGCGCCACCGGGGTGAAACTGGCCGCGCCTTATTCGCTGCGCTTTACGGCCTTGGAGGAGGTGCTCTCGCTGCAGCCGACATTCACCAACACGCGGCTTAACCGCGCCGAGGGCACGGTGTCCATGGACATCGCGGTGACCAACACGACGGGCTTTGATTTGAGTGCGCCGGTGCGGGTCGTATTCCGCGGGTTGGCTGGCCTGTCGAATGTATCGCTGGTCAATGCGGACGGGGTAACGGGCGACGGCGCGCCGTTCCTCAATTTGGCGGCGCCCAATGCGGCGGTGCGACTGGGCAATGGCCAGAGCACGGTGGTGAGCACGATCACGATTTCCAATCCACAGGCGGTGGCGATCACTCTCGATCCACTCATTCTGGTCACCGCGCCGCCCAACCAGCCACCGGCCTTTGCCACGGCGCCGGCGGCCACGGCCACGGCGGGCGGCACATACCGCTATGAGGCGCGGGCCAGCGATCCGGATGGAGCCAGTGTGGCCTACGCGCTGGTGTATGGGCCCCGAGGTGCTGTGGTCAATCCGTCGACGGGGGTGCTGACATGGACCCCAGGCGCGGGCGACGAGGCTTCGGCCATTTTTGAATTGCGCGCGTACGACGCTCGAGGCGGTTTTGCGGTGCAAATGTGGCAGGTGGCGGTGAGCGGCGCCAATCGCGCGCCGGTGTTGGCTCCGATCGCCACGCCAACGGTGGCCGAGGGGCAGGCGCTGAGCGTTCCGGTGAGCGCCTTCGATCCCGAGGGAGCGGCCTTGGTGTACTGGGTGGATAACTTGCCGGCGGGGGCGGTTTTTGATGCGCGCCAAAATGCCATTGTATGGACGCCGGACGGCACGGCGGCGGGCCGGTACGAAGGGGTGAGAGTTTTCGCGAGCGACGGGGCGTTGGAGTCGTCGATCACCTTTGACATCGTGGTGAGTGACGCGCCGCAGGCGCCGGTCCTGCGCCCGCTCCTGGAGCGCACGATGCGCGAGGGCGACGCGATGGCCTTCGCCCTTGAGGCCACGCTCAGTGGCGGCGGTTCGCTCGTTTACGAGGCGCCGCTCCTGCCGCCGGGCGCCTACCTGCATCCCGCCACCGGAGTCTTCGAGTGGACGCCGCGCTTTGACCAGCACGGCGAGTACGCCATTGAATTTATCGCCCGCAACGGGACGGCCGAGGCGCGCGCCACGCTGGAATTGACGGTGCTCAACGTGAATGGCCAGGTGCGCTTGGTGCGCCAGCCGGAGTTTGCGATTTTTGAAGGTCAATCACTCAGCCTGCGCGTGGCCGCCAATGACCCTGAATATCCCTTTTTCAACGCGGCCGCGCTGGGGCAGTCGCCCGACGGGGACGTGGAAAATGGCGAATTTATCCCGCCGATCACGCTGAGTCATTCCGCGCTGCCCGCCGGCATGACGTGGGAGGCGGCCACGTGGTTGCTTTCCTGGACGCCGGGGGCGACGCAGGCCGGGCGGTACACGATTACGTTTGCCGCGCAGGACAATGGCGATGGGACGGGCACGCCGACCACGGACACGCGGGAACTGGTGGTTACGGTGATCGACGCGAACATGACACCGGTGGTGGCTCCGATCGAGGCGGTGAGCCTGCCCGCGGGCCAAAGCCGCACGATCCCGGTAAGTGCGAGCGATGGCGATGGCGGGCCGCTTACGCTGCAGGTGGTGGGCTTGCCGTCCTTTGCCACTTTCACGGACAATGGCAACGGCGCCGGGGTGATCACCGTGGTGACCCAGCCGGGCAACCGGGGTGATTACGTCCTGAGTGTCCTGGCGACCGATGATGGCAATGGCGGGCAATCCGCGCCGCAGGCGGGGCTCTTGCAATTTGTGTTATCGGTGACTTCGGCCAACGAGCCGCCGGTGATGGCGTCGGTGGGCCACAAGATCGCCGTGATTGGCCAGGAATTGGTCCTCAACGTCACGGTGACCGACGCCGATCAGGACACGCTGACTTTCGCCGCGGATGGATTGCCAGCGGGGGCCACCTTCGCGGGATTGACCAGCTACGGGGTGGCCCAGTTCCGGTGGCGGCCGGAAGCGGCGGCGACGGGCGTGCACACGGTGACTTTGCGAGTGAGCGACAACGGGGCGAATGGCACGGCCCCCGTCTTGAGCGATCAGGAGACCATCACCCTCACCGTGCGCGCGGCCAATGCGGCGCCCGTGCTCGGCCCGGTCGGCAACCGCACGGTGAGCGCGGGCACGGAAGTCGTGATCCAACTTTCGGCCACCGACGCCGATGGCGATGCGTTAAGCTACCGCGCCACCGGCGTGCCCACGGGGGCTTCTTTTGACCCGGCCACCGGTCGTTTCAGCTGGACCCCGCGCGTGGTGGAAGCGGGCGCGTACCTCATGCGCTTTGAGGTCTCCGACGGGGCCGGGGTGACCGGCGATCCGATCACGCTGACAGTCACCGCGGCCAACGTGCCACCGCTCTTCGCGCCACTGCCGCCGCAGCGCACCGAGGAGGGAGTGACCCTCGCCTTCACGGTCGCCGCCGGGGATGGCAATGGCGATGCGCTCACGTATTTTGTCGAATCCGGCCTGCCGGCCGGAGCCATCTTCGATTCGGCCAGCCAGTTCTTCCTCTGGACACCGGCCTTTAATCAAGCGGGGCCGCATGTCGTCACCTTTGCCGCCACCGACCCGGCCGGGCTGAAAGCCACGCTCGCCGTGACCATCGCGGTGAGCGACGTGAACCGCCCGCCAACACTGCCCACTCTGGGCGGACGGCAGGTCGTGATTGGGGAGGCGTTTTCCTTTGTCGTGGCCGGCGGCGACCCGGACGCGGACGATGCGGCCGGCCTGACGTATGCGGCCGAGTACTTGCCGAGCGGGGCGACTTTTAATGCGGCCACGGCCACGTTGACCTGGACGCCGCTCGCCTCGCAGGTGGGGACGCACTTTGTGCAGTTTGTGGTCAGTGACGACAGCGGCGCCACGGCGCGCGGCACACTGAACCTGGAAGTGGTGGCGGCTCGTTCGGGTCCGGTGGTGCGCATCGATTTTACCCCCGGGTTCCCGGTGGGGGCGGGCACACCGGTCACGGTGCAACTGCAGACAGCGGGCACCACCCCGATTGCGAGCGTGGAAGTGCGCGTGGGTGGTGTCTTACAAACCCTCGATGCCCAGCGGCGCTTTGTCTTCACGCCCACGGCCCCAGGCCACTACGACATCGTGGCGCGGGTCACCGACGTGTCTGGCGTGCTCACCGAATCATCAACCACCCTGCGCGTGCGCGATCTCGCCGATGTGGCTGCACCGCAGGTGAGCATCTCGGTGCCGCCACCCGGCGCCATCCTGACCGCTCCCACCCCGGTCATCGCCACCGTGGCCGACACCAACCTCGACTTCTGGTCACTCACGCTATCCAGTATCGATGGGTCATTCACGCGCGCCCTCGCCTCCGGACGCACCGGATTTGCCGACGCCACCCTGGCCACGCTCGATCCGGGCGCTCTGCTCAATGGCGGCTACGCGCTGACCCTCGTGGCCACCGACATGGCCGGTCGCCGCGTAGAAATCATCCGCATGATCGAAATCGACACCGCCACCAAACCGGCCGCCTACGCGCGCAGCGAGTCGGACCTTTCCGTCACCCTCAATGGCCAAGCGCTCACGCTGACCCGCGTCTACGACAGCCTGCGCGCGGGTCAAAGCGGGCTGTCCGGCTACGGGTGGTACTTCCCGCTGCTCGAAGCCCGCCTGACGACCAACCGCCTGCCGACCGGTCGCGAAGCCGACGGTCTCTTTACCCCGCACGCCGAAGGGACACGCCTCTACCTCGATGCCCCCGATGGCACAAGCCTCGCCTTTGCCTTCGCGCCGCAATCGCTCGCCCTCGGCGGCCTGAGCGCCCACACCCCCGCCTGGAACGCCCCCGCCGGATGGTCGCTCACTTCGACCCACGCCGTGCTGCAAAAAGTCGCTGGTGAATACTTCGATGTTTCGACTGGCCTGCCGTACCACCCGCAATCATACGAACTATCTGAAGACGCCACCGGGCTGACGTACCGCTACGAACGCGGCACCTCGGGCATCTACGCGCTTTCCGAAATCACCACCGCCCCCGGTGACCGGCTCGTCCTCTCCGATAGCGGACTTGTTTCCGTGAAATCGGGCCAGCGGCTCGGGTTGACCCGAGACACGGCCGGCCGCCTGACCGCCATCACGATGCCCGACGGCGCCCAAGTCCGCTACGCCTTCACCGCGTCGGGCGACCTGCTCTCGGTCACGAAAACCGCTACCGGCGCCCGCGCACTTTACGGCTACCGCACCGAACACGACCACCTCCTCACCGCACTCGCTCCGCCCGCGCCGGAAAATGGAACACTCATCGATTATGACGCCGCCGCCCGGTTCCTCGCTGCCCATTCCGTCCCCGTTCGCCTCGGCTCCGCCACCGAGTTCCTTGGCCAAGTCCGGCCCGTCACCTCCCCCACCGGTTCGACCGACCGCTTCCTCTTCCTCTTAAGCCCCGGCGAAATTCGCTCGCCTGTCAGCGGCCAACTCACCCTCGGGTTCCAAACAATCGGAGCCACCGACGCCGCCACCGTCAGCGGCGCCGCCATCGCCGGTGCCACCATAGTCGACGGGGACCGCCGCGTGCGGTTCTACACGTTCCACACCGCCGGTCCGTTTGTCTTAGGCCTCCCATCCGGCTCTTACTCGCTGGAAATTTTCGTCCCCGGCGACATCGATGGCGACCGCGACGTCGATGGCACCGATACCCTGACCGCCCAGGCCGACGTCAACCGCGATGGCGCCATCAACGCCGCCGACACCGCCCTGCGCGACGCCACCTTCGGGTTCATCGCCAATCGGCCACCGGCCGTCACCCCGGTCCCCGTCACCACCATCCGCGACTTCGCCGTCAACGTGAATGTGAAATCATTCGCTGCCGACGCCGATGGCGACCCGCTCCGGTTCTTCGTTTTCGGCGCCACCAGCGGCACCGTCGCCCTGCTCGACGCCACCACCGCCCTCTTTACCCCGGCCCCAGGGTTCACCGGCCAGACCAGCTTCACCCTCGCCGCCGATGACGGCCTCACCCTCGCCACCGCCACCATCACCGCCACCGTCGCCAACGTCACACCCACCCGACTCGACCTCGCCCAGCGCGACCCGGTCATCGCCGCCCCGGGCGCCACCACCACCCTCATCGTCACCGCCACCTTCTCCGACGGCCAGACCCGCGCCGTCCCCACCAGCCTCATCACCTTCTCCTCCCTCAACCCAGCCACCGCCGCCGCCACCGCCTCTGGCACTGTGTTAGCCATCGCCAATGGCTTCGCCACCATCAAAATCGACGCCCTCGGCCTTACCACAGCCACCGCCGTCACCGTCGGGGCGAGAGATGCCAGGAATATCGATGTCTTTCCGCTCTCGTATACGCTCGCCCCGGGCGAGACGCGCCAATTCCTCATACGGCAACGCGTTGAAGCGGGAATCAACGACCTCGCCTCCGCGGCCGCGGGTACGCGCTACTTCCTGTCCACTTCAAGCTTCGGCACTATCACCGCAAATGGGCTATTCACCGCCACCGCCCCAGGGCGCGTCGACATCACCGTCGTCCAAGGAGGATTGAGCGTGCTCGTCCCCATGCTTGTCACCGTGCCCCAGACCGGTCAAGTGACGCTCAACGCCGAGGGCGGCCTGCTTTCGTCCGGCACCGGGATCACGGTGGGCGTGCCACAAGGCGCGCTGAAAGAACAGACCGCCATCGGGGTAAATGCGCTGCAGGAAAGCGACTTCGATTACGGCGCGCCTTACGGGTGGGCGTTTGCGGGCGGCTTCGAACTAGACGGATTCGATGAGCAGACGGACTACCTCCCATTCAGCGTGATCATGCCGGCCCCCGCGGGCGTGACTCCAGGAACCGTGCTGCCCCTGCTGCAACCGACCACGGTGAGGCACTCGGATGGGACAACCGAGGAAGCTTGGTTCCTGATCGACACGCTGCTGGTGGGGAATGATGGCTTCATGCGCACCACGTCGCCGCCTAATCTCGGCCTTTCGGCGCGCTCGTATTCCGGCCCTCTGAGTATCGGCCTCAACTACACGCAAGCCCCCCGTGCCATGGCCGCCGTGGGGGGAGCCGGATTGACCGGGCTGGTATTTGCCATCGGGGACATGGCCCGAAGCCTCTTGACGCTTGGCTCGACCACGCTGGGATCGCGCGGCGTGAAGGGCCTGGGTGATCCGGTCACGGCTCCAGGGGTGGTCGACATGGATATCGCCGGCGGGCCAGGACTGGGCGAAACCAAAGTGTATGCGGCGGCAGGCATCTTTGGAGATGTGTACATCCCGATGGTCACGGGATTTGATGTGCGCCTGACCTTCCGTGTCGCGACCAACGACGGATTGACTCGCGTCACGGATTCCACGGTGCTACTGGCGCCAGGGGAATACAAGACTCTCGGCATCGGCCAGGCGTTCCGGCTGCCGGTTTCTTCGGTGCAGGAGATTCCGCCGCCGGTGGTCGCGAGCGCCGAGTTCCGGTTTGACAATTCCTCCGGCAGCCCGAAACCGGAAGTCCTGCTTACCGGGCTTAATTTCCTCCTCCGCAGCCCGTGGGAACTCGCCCCCGATCGCGATCTGGGCAACCGGGTGCTGGACTTGTACGTCACTTTCGAGATCGGAGGTCGAGACAGCACCAATCCCGATGGCACCCCACTCTACAATGGCGGACGCGATGTCACCGTGCTCGGCAGCCTGCTGAAGATCGAGGGCAACGGAACAATCGCCTCGCCCCATGTGCTGACCGTCCCTCTGCCGGCCGGCATCAGCTTGGCCGATGCCTTCATTACCGTGACTCGGCCAACTCAGGAACCGCTCGATGGCCGCTTTGACCGCCGGGAATTTACCAGCAATCCGGCGCGCATTCTCAGCCAATCTCGTTACGCCTTTGCGCCGAATGGCGGAGCGGATCTGGTGTCGGTGATCGACACCCGCGCCACCACCGTGGTGGACAAAATCAGAGTGTCGTTCCCGAGCGAAATCGCCCGAATTCTCCTGGCCGCGATTCCCGGCAAGTCGTCACTCTCGCCCCGGCAAGCGGTCGCCACCAACAACGGCGCCCGCGTTTACGTCACGCTGAACGGGGCCGGCGCGATCGCCGTGCTTGATGCCGTGGGCCTTCAGCAGGTGGACGTGGATGGCGAGGTGGCGGGCGTCCAAAGCCTCCTGCTCCCCAATGGGGCGCGCCCGTTCAAGCTGGCCCTGTCGCCGGATAACACATTGCTGTACGCCACCGATGAACTCGCGGGCACGGTGTATGTTATCGACAGTAATCCGTTCTCCGACACCTATCACACGCTGCTCACCACCGTCTCCCTGCCCAAAGAACTGACGCCGCTCGGCCTCCGTGGTGTGGCCGTAAACGCCACCGGCACGGAGGTCATCGTCGCCGCGCCAGGCCGCGGACTTTTCGGCCAATACGGAAAACCGGATGGGCATCTGATCACCTTTGCGTACCCATTGCAGAAGGTTTCTCCCGATGACGAAGGATATACCGCCATCGCGGTGGGTCCCGACCCATTTGATGTGATAGCCACCGAGGATCCCAATGTGATCCTGTTCACCGACCGTCTGAGCTCGACGCATGCGCTCGGCGTACTCCGCAAAGTCGGACCGGCTTACGATCCCGGATTTGTGGATGTCACGTCGTTCGGGATCATCCCGAGGATTGTCGAGGGGAGGGCGACGCAGGTTTTTGGGGTTCGCAATGCGCAGGGAGTCGTCTACGTACCGGCCAATTCATTGTCTGAGCGGGTGGTGGGGCAGGATGATGACGGGAATCCGGTCAAACTCGGCGAGCATCCGGCGTACGCCTTCATCACGGGCTTTAAAAAATTCGTCCCGGACGATCCCTTGGTCGACCCAGCGCTGGCGCCGGTCTGGGTGTACAATGCGTTCTTCACTTCGCCAGCGACCGGCATGACCATTGGGACACCGCTGGCGGCTGGCGGCAATATCGGGATCATTCGCAATGTGCTCGGGGATTTTGCCGATCCACTGGATCGTCCACGCCTCGTGGCCGCCACGTCACCAATCATCCACTCGTTCCCGGACAACCTCTCACTGTCGTTACAAACTGGCCACCTCTATGCAGCCTATTCCGGGATCAATTCCGTAGTCGTTTACGATTCGGCCATGATGCTCCGGACGATCGAGAAGGCGGTTGATGGTCCGCCACTCCGGTCCTGGTCGCAATTTCCGGAAACGGAAGCCTCGATCGTGTATCGCGAACTGTCTGGCCTGGTGCGCGGCCCCTTGTCCACGGTACCCATCGACGTGGTTGACCGGTCGGTTATCGTCCGCGCCGACATCCGTTTCTACAACACGGTCCTCCTTGATCAGGTTTTTCTGCTCGACGCGAATGGCAAAGAAGTTCTCGACAAGGACGGAAACAAAATCCTCATCGCCGCGGGTAGCGGCTTCCTGGTTTATGGCACGCCGACCCGGGGGCTGGACGGGACCACGCCCAATCGATTCGCTCCGATTCCGATGCCGCGTCTGCCTCGGGGGATCGTGGTGCAGCCGATCCTGAAGGATACGGCCATGCGCCTCAGTACCACGCCACTGAACCATAACCCGTCGCTCAATTCCTGGCCGAACAATCCGATGACCGTTGAGGCCGGCAAAACATCCTCGGTCGAAGTGCAGACGGGTGCCTTTCACGAGATCCACAACTTGGTGACCTATCGCTCGCTGGGCACGGCTCAGGGGATCGTCCTGCACTACGATTCGCTGCGTGCCAACGACACGGTGCTGCATTACCTGGCGTTCTCCGGCGCCGAACTGCAACGGCTCATTCAAGGAAAGAACCGCATCAACCTCAGCCTGATCGCTCGCGTGACGGCCCGGCAGGGAGAAACCGTCGTCACGGTGAAGGGATTCCCGGCCGAACAGGCCGTCCCTGTCGGCTTGCTGGGCAATGAATTGTTCTTCCGACTGCCTGAGGAATTGAAGGCGGACCAAACCTACGGGGCGGGCATCCCAATCGATTTCGGCGACGCCGACCCCGGACTGTACACGCTGGTGGTCGAGTTCGGCCTTTTTGAATTGATCAATGGACGCTGGCAAGGCCGCTGGTTCGAAGAAACCCGTCCGCTGCCCTACCTGCGTGATCAGGAGGGGATTTTCGGGGTGGGCTGGGGGATGGCGAATTATTTCCGGATCATTTCAGGGGAATCCGGTGCCTTGCTGATCAACGGAAACGGAACCGAGCAAATCTACCTCGCTCCCGACAATCCAAAGCAGCCGTGGGCGTCGCTGGCTCTCGACTATTCCACCCTGCGCTTGAACGACAATAATGTCTTCGAGCGGGTCATGCTCGACGGCACACGCTACCTTTTCGACCGCGAGGGATTGCTCGAGAAAGTCATCGACCGCAATAACAACGAGACAATCTACGCGCACTCAGGAGGTAAACTCATCAGCATCACCGATCCGGTGGGCCTGCGCACTGAGTTCACCTATGCCGGCGAAAGGGTAGTGTCGATCATCGATCCAGCCGGCAGAATGACCAAGTTCACATACTCGGGAAACAACTTGGCCTCAATCACTGATCCGGATCAAAGCAATCGTACGTTTGCGTACGAGAATCCGGATTTCCCCGAACTGATGACCTCTCAGGTCCACAAGCGGGGCAATGATCCGAACGAATCGTTCCCCTCGTCCTTCAAGGAGGAAATCGATTACGACGACTACGGACGCGTGATCGGCGGCCTGCGCATCGACGAGAAATGGTTCACGCTCGAATACGCGCAGAGCCTGCTGATCGCGCCTCTCGAAGACGTGGCCGATCCGACCAAACGCGTCAATCTGGCCTCCCTGACCGAAGCCGCAGATCGGACTGACGCCGTCATTTCGACATACATCAACTTTAATGGGAAGACGATTCTTTTCTACAACGATGCCAATGGGTCGTTCGTCTCGTCCGAAGAGGCGGAGGGTGGAAAGACACGGACGTTTGACCGGGATCCGCAGGGACTCCTCATCGCCGAGGAGGACGAAATTGGAAACCGCCGCGAGTACGCCTACGATGCCTTCCGCAACGTCGAGGCGGTCACCGACTACCCGAATGGATCTAACGCCGTCACCCGCTTCTACACGTACGGCGCGCCATTCAACTCGCTTCGCACCGAAGAGGATGGTCTTGGTCGTCAGACGACCCGGGAATACGACACCCGAGGGAATCTGATTGAGGTCACCAAGTTCGATCCCCTGGCCCCCGAAGGATCACCGCAATCGGTCACTACCCGGTTTTCCTATGACATCCGAGGAATGGTGCTGAGCGAAACCGACGGACGTGGGCTGACGACTTTCCACACCTACGATCAGTACAGCCGCCTCACGGGCACGCTCCATCCGGATGGCAGCACCATCGGCTACCAATACGACACGCTGGCCGGGAATCTGAATCGTGTCACCGACGAGGAGGGATTCGTGGTGGAAATGGTCTATGACGCCATGAATCGCCTCACCGGAGCGCGGCACTTCCTCGGTGGCAACCTCGGCGTGGCCGAAGCTGCCTTCGATTACGACGCTGAGGGAAACCAAATCGTCGAGAATAATCGGAACGACGTTCTTACATTGCGCCGATTTGACACGATGGACAGGGTGGTCAGCGAGGTCGTGGACCCAGCGGACCTCGCCCTGGAAACGCTCCACGCTTACGAACTTGGGGACATGCTTCTTCCTTATAGCCCGCCGACCGGTCCGGGATTCACCTACCACTTCATCCGCGACCCCGATGGTTATTTTCATGCCATGGTTTTCGATGACCGCGGGAATCTGCGCTACGAGATCGATCCGCTGGGGCAGACGACCGAAATTCTCTATGACGGCGCTTTCCGCCGTTCCGGCGTGAAGCTGCCAAACGGGGGAGTGATCAACGAGACCATTGACGGCCGTGGCCGCGTTACAGTGCGCACCGGCCCGACGGTGGAACGCGAGGAATTCGTCTACGACGACGAGGACCGCCTGAGTCAGCACACAGTGTTCAATGACGGCGAGAACCAAGTGTGGCGATACGCCTACAATATCTTCAACAAAATCGCTCGGATCATCGACCCATTAGATCACGTCTTCCGCTTCGAGTACGACGGCAACGGGAATGTCGTCCGCACGATCGAATTCGCCGGACTCCAGGCCGAGTTGGTTACGCAGTACACATTCGACGAGCGGAATCGCGAGATCGAACGGCTCGTCGCCAACGCCGCCCTGTGGAAAACGGTCTATTGGAAAACGGGAACGGTCAGGCAAACGATTGACCCGCGTGGGGATGACTACGTGACGTCGTTTGAGTACGACGGCCTGCGACGGTTGATTAGGCAGGTGGATGCGGAGGGATTCCCCACTCGCTTCGAATACGACGGCGTCGGCAATCTGCTGCGCCGCATTGACGCGCGCAAGTTCGAGACGATCAACGAATACGACGGCGCGAATCGCTTGCGCAAAATGATCGATGCCGAGAAAAACGTGTTCCTCTACGAGTACGACGGCCGCGGCAATCTGCTGGTTCTTACCAATCCGAGGATTTCCGAAGGCCGGGGACGTGGCACGCACACCGAGGTGAAAGTCTATGACGGCTTGAGCCGGGTCCGCGAGTTCACCAACGCCAATGGGGAGAAAGTGAAGTACGAGTATGACGAAATGGGCAACGTCGAGAAGTCTACCGACGCCCGCAATGTCGCCACGGAGTACGTGTTTGATCTGAGCAGCCGGCTCAAGCTCATGCGGGACGTGGAGGGGCGGGAGACGACCTACACCTACGACCAAGTCGGCAACTTGCTCGAGATCCTCGACCCGTTGGGGGCGACTCACCGCATCGTGATGACCTATGACAAGCTGAACCGTCAGACGTCAATCACCCGCGGCAAGGGAAGCCCCGAGGCATCGACTGAACGCACGGAGTACAATGCGCGCGGCCAAGTGCGTTACGAGTATGACGGCTTGGAACGACGGACCTTTTATGTGTACAATGTCCTGGGGTATCTGGTCAGCCTCACCCGGGCCGAGGGCACGCCGGATGAGGTGACCAATCTCTACGGCCGCGATCTGGTCGGGAACATGACCAGTTTCACCGACCCACGCGGTGCCTTCTACACCTGGACTTTTACCTACGACAAGTTGAGCCGACTGGTCAAGGAGGAGGGGCCTTCGGGAACACCGACCAATTCCCGCCACTATGTAGTCCTCTACAAGTACGACGAAACGGGGAATCTGATTGAGCAGAACAATCCGAGGGACACTGGGATGATCCGGAAGTTCGGTTATGATGGACTTGGCCGCCTCGTCAGTTCGAAGAACGAATTGGACCATGAGACGCTGTTCGACTACGACGGCATGGGGAATCAAATCTGGAAACGCGATCCTCGTGGGGCCCTAACTGAGCACTTCCACGATGGCGTCGGCCGCGTCATTGAGCAGCGAAACCACGACGGTGGCATGCGGAAGTGGGAATACGATCCCAACGGCAATCTCCTGTCCGAAACCAGCCCGGAAGGCCGGACGACAAAGTATACCTACGATCGCCTCAACCGCCTCGAGCGCATGGAGGACGAAGGAGGCAAATTCTGGTACCACGAGTACGACGACGGCGACCGGATCGTCATCGACCGCGATCCTCGAGGGTACGAGACGACTTACACCTACGATGCACTGGACCGCGTCACCAGCCGCTCTTGGGAGACCGGATTATTTGGTGGAGAGGTCGTGACCGAGCGCTTTTTCTATGACAAAGTCGGAAACCGGATCCGCCACGAGGACGCCCGCGGACCTCAGTATTTCACCGAGACCGTTTATGACGCCCTGAACCGCCCTATCGAAATCCGCCAGGCTCACGTCACGCCGGTCGGCCCTGGTGGTGTCTACGTCAGCCGCCGAGGTTACGACGGCGTTGGAAATGTGCTTTCCGAGACGGACGCCCGCGGGTCGTTGTATGAACGCACCTTCCAGTGGAACGCCCGGAACCAACTTGTGCGCGCGACCGAACCGATGGGCATCCCCGGCGGCGGACAGACGGCGGTCACGGAGAACGAGTACGACGCCGCCGGGAACCTGATCCGCGCCATCGACCCCCGCGGCGCCTACTTTACCACGGTGTATAGTTACGACAACGCCAACCGGCTGGTCGAAGTGGATCGCCCGGTCGGTAGTCCGGACTTCCCGCAACCGCGGGCCACCGAGACGTACATTCTCGATCCCGCTGGCAACACCGAGAAAATTATCCACGCTCGCACGTCGCCCGAAGGCGCACGATACCGCACACAGCAAACTTACGACCTGATGGGGCGGTTGCGGGTGATCGAGGATCCCGAGTCCAACGTCACGGAGATGGACTACGACCTCGATGGCTTCCTAACCGAAGTGTACGAAGCGGGTGGCAGCGCGGCCACGCCTCCGCGTCTCACCACTTACCGGTACGACGCCTTCGGACGCGTTGAATTCCGCATCGACGCCCTCCTGCAGACGACGCAGTACATTTACGACGAAGTTGGAAACCTGCGTTTCACCATCGGACCATTCACTCATCCTAGCGGCGGACTCCATAAGGAGGAGTCGGTCTACGACGCGGCCAGCCGCCGGCGCGAATACATCGACGCCGAGGGGAACAAGCACCGCTACGAATACGACGCGGTCGGCAACCGAATTACCCACACCGACCCGCGCGGCAGCTATTTCACCACGAAATATGAATTCGATTCGCTGAACCGCGTTGTTCGCATGGAGCAACCAACGGGAAGGCCGGAACAGGCCAGTGCCCTGGCGCTCTGGATGTTCATTTACGATGAAGTCGGCAACCTGTTGGAGCGGATCGATCCGCGGGGGCGGGAATTCAAGGCGATTTTCACCTATGACGCGCGCGGACTCACGTTGAGTTCCTCCACGGCCGGGGGCGTGTCCGGCCGGGTGGAGTACGTGAACGAGTACTTCGTATATGATGCGGCAGGCTACAAAATCCTCTACGTCGACCCCCGTGGACCGGAATTCACCGTGAACATGACCTACGACGCCATGGGGAATCTGGAGACCGCGACCCGCAACCACGGCACCGCGCAGGCACCCCGCCGGCTCACCGAAATCTGGCTGCACGATGCCGATGGGAACATGGTGCGTCATGTCGGACACGGTGGGCCGCAGTACGTGACGCAAATGCAATACGACGGCCTCGGCCATTTGGTGCGTTCCGAGGATCCCGAGGGTCGGGTAGTGGAAACGGGGTACGACCGGCATGGAAACCTGACATCGCGGAGATCATTGTATGGCACGGAGTCGTTCCGATACGACGCCTTGGGCCGTGAAGTCCGCCACACCGACATCCTCGGCAATGTCACGGAAACCCGGTATCTCGGCAATTCCACCGTGGTCGAAGTCGTCAATCCAAGACTGTTCCTCAGCACCATGGTTTATGATGCGCTGGGCCGGCTGGTCGAAATGCGCGATCCCTCCGGCAAGAGCGTCTTCTATGGCTATGATGCCGTTGGAAATCGGATCTTCGAGCGCGACCGCCGGGACATCATCACACGTCGCGATTTCGACGCGCGCAACCTCCTGCTCAGCGAAACCCAGGCCGCGGGCACACCGGATGAACGGGTTTCCCGCTTCCAATACAATGAGATGGGGTGGTTGGTGACAGAGATTCCGTGGCGCGGGGTGGATTACCGCACCGAGTACGTCATGGACGGGCATGGTCGAATCCTCACGGTACGCACGTTCTCGGGCACACAGATTGATGAGTCCCACATGACGTATGATGCTTTGGGCAACCGGACAACGATGACCGATCCGCGCGGCGCCTATTATCGTTGGGAGTACGACTATGATGGATCCAACCGTGTCGTCGAGATCCGCTCGCCTGCAGGCACGCCCGCGGCTCCTCAGCAACTGACCGAGCGCTTCGTTTACAACGACAACGGCGACACCGTGGAGGTGCACGATGTGGAAGGCAACGTCATCACGCGGTCCTATGACTTGGTCGGACGGCTGACGTACGAATCGCGGTCCAACGAGCTGGGCGGGGAGCTCGAATGGTCGTGGGAATTGGTCGACGATCCGCAGGTGGGTCACCACGTGATTGAGCGCGACCCGCTCGGCACTATTGCTTCCGTGGTCTACTACGACGCCCTGAGTCGCGTCGTCCGCATCGAAAACCGCACGACCGGCACGCGAACCACTCAATACGACGCCAATGGCAACGTCGTTCGGGAAATCGACGGCGCCACCTCCAAGGAGTTTGTCTACGACTCACTGGATCGCCCGGTCATCGAGCGTGACGCCCTCGGGCGGGAATGGCATTACAGCTACGATGCCAACGGCAATCTGCGGCAATCCACCGACCCCGAGGGACGGTTCCGGCGTCACACCTACGATTCCCTCAACCGGATCGTTCTCACCGAGGACCGGCGGGGCACAGTGCAGCGGCTGAGCTACGATGCCGCCGGCAATGTGGTGACCATCACGGACGGCGCCGAGAATTTGACCACGCGAGTCTACGACGGACGCAACCGCCTGATCCGCGAATTGAATGCGTCAGGAACCCGCCAGATGACCTGGGACGGGATCGGCAATTTGATCGAATCCGTCGATCGCAACGGCCGGACCATCCGCTACACTTATGACGCCCGGGGGCTGACGCTCACCGAGGAGTGGGTGGTCGGAAACAGTGTGGTTCAGACCTTCGCCTTCACCTACGACAATGCCGCGCGGTTGATCCGGGCGACCGACGGCAAGAACGAATTGACATACACCTATGTCACCGATGGCACGGGCCGCCTTCTCTCGGAAACATCCAATCACCTGGGCACTTCCGGCCTCTTCCGCATCGATTATACCCCGGACGTGGTCGGCAACGCCCGCCAGATCGACCTGCTCGTCGATGGAATCCTGGTTGCCTCCAACCGGATGGACATGGATGCGGTCACCAACCGATTGATGGCGATCACCCAGAGCGGACCTGGCCTGACGAACAAGTCGGTGCGCTTTGGGTACACTCCGGGCTATTTGCGCGTGGAGAGTGTCACGCGTTCGGCCGGAGTAGGAGTTTCCGTCGTGACTCAGATCGGCTACGACCAGCGGAATCTGGTCAGCTCCATCGTCCATCGCACCGGGACCGTGATCAACCGGCACGATTACACCTATGACGATGCGCACTTCATTACCACCGCCACGGATCTGTTTGGGAAGCGCACTTACGCATACGACGCTTCCGGTCAGCTCGCTGGGGTCGATCACACAACTCCCGGTTTGACCGACGAAGATTTTTCGTATGACCTCGCCGGCAATCCGCAGGGGCAGGGGTATGTGCGCGGGGCCGACAACCGCCTGCTGCAAACGCCTGAATTCAGGTACACCTACGACGCGGAAGGAAATCTGATCGAGTCCCGCAAATCGACCGATGGATCAAGAACCGTCTACGAGTGGGATCACCGCAATCGCCTGATCGCGGTCCGGGCCTTCAATGCGGCTGGCACGATGCTTCGGCTGGTCACCCATGAGTATGACCCGCTGGATCGCCGGATCACGATGACCGTGGAAACGTTCGGCCCAGTCGGGACCACATCGATCCGCCAATTTGCCTATCTGGACGACGATGTCTGGCTTGAATACGCCGAAGGCGCCGACGGCCTGCGCACGCTCGACGCGGTGTACCTGCATGGCCCCGGCGACGACCAAGTCCTGGCCCGCGAGGGCGGCGGCCGAGTGTACTGGTACCTGGCCGACCGGATTGGAAGCATCCGCGACATCGTTAATGGGCAGGGCGCCGTGCTTGACCACATCCAGTACGACGCCTTCGGTAAAATCCTCCAGCGGACGAATCCCAGCCTGCCGAACCGCTATTTCTTCACCGGTCGCGAATTCGACGCCGCGACCGAACTTTATTTCATGCGGGCGCGGTATTTCGACCCCGCCACCAAGCGCTTCATCTCGGCGGACCCCATGGGCTTCGCCGCCGGTGACGCGAACCTGTATCGATACGCCGGAAACAACCCGGTGCGTTTCACGGATCCGCGCGGCACGGAGGCCAAAGACTCGAATGACCAAGGATGGTTCGCCTCTGCGAAAAACATTTTCAGCAATTGGTTCAGTGGCGGCGAGAACAAATCGGCCGCCGCCGAGAAGCCGAAACAAGGGGCCTGGGACTTGATCCGCGGCTTCACCCAGTCCTTCATCGTGGACCCCGCCCGGGAGTTGCTCGGCACGGTCTTCGACGTCGCCGCCATGGGAATCGGCCTAGTGGGTACCACGGCGATCGACTCGGTTTTCGGGACGAAACTGAGCGACAAACTGGTACAAGGGAACTGGCCGATCAGCACCGCGGGAACCTTTATGGCCGAAGTCCTGCGCGGCACCGATGCCGGCATGCAGCGGATCGGGTACTTCGCCGGCATGGTCCTTCTCGGAGCGGCCGCGCTGACTGTCGCGCTCCCCGTCCTTGCCTACACCTGGCCCATCTTCGTGGGCGGCAGCCTCATCGCCTCCGCCGCCTACCTCGCCACCGGCGACTACTACAACGCCGGCTATTGGGCGGGCAATGCCGTGCCGCACACCATTCTCGGCCGCCTGCTCTCGCCCGTGCGTGCCGCCTACAAAGGCGCCGGCAAACTCAAGGATGTCGGGGCCTCGCTCCGAACCCCCGAAATGATCGACCGCATGCGCCGGCTCAACCCGCTCCGCGACACCGCCTTCATGAAGCGTGGCGGCGCCAGACTGCCCGACAACGCCGGATCGGTGAACGTGGGGGCGACAGGAGCAACGGCGGCTGTGTCGAAGGCTCAGGCCACCGCGCCGAGCTTGCCGCTTCTCGAACCTCTTTCCGACGTCGTGAATTCCGCGGAGGCGATTGCGGCCAACAAATCTTTGAAACGTCTGCAAACGCTTGCGTTCTCGGATCTTTCGTTCGGCATGGCGGTGAAATCGACTCCTGGCCTGGCGGGCGTGGGCGTCGCGAAGTCATTGGTATTAGCCGGGCTAGGTGCCGTCGGGGACGTCAAGGCAGTGGCAACCGAAGTGAATGGAGTCGCTGACGTTACCTATAAAGCCGGGTTCCTTTCCGGTGGTCTCATGCTCAAGTTGTTCAATCGCCTGGCCTATGCGTCTAGTCCCATGAGGCACTTGGCAAGAATGGCACCCAGCGAAAGCCTGAGGGATCCGGTTTTCCGGAATTACATTAAGATGGGAGACAGCGTGTGGGCTGGGCTCACCCGGCTGGAGAACCACGTACTTGGGAAGGCGAAAATTAATACTTACGCGGATAACAAACGCACTTTGAGCACGCTCATGGACAATGACCTATTGCCTCGGTACTTGGACTTTGCGCGCAATGAAGCGGCTGGTGGCAGGTCGACCGCCGAAGCGATGGAGCTCGTCGGAAAGCTGGAAAACATGAGAAGGAATTTCCTCCTGGATCAAGGCGCCTTGCGGACCGCCGAGGAGATCAAGGATATCCATTCCGGTTTCGAGGGCCTGAAAACACTCATTCAGCATCATCAGTTCACACTACCGGGCGTTTGGGCGAACCTGTCCGAGGCTGTGCGCCTCGGCGACTCACTGGAGGACATCGTGCGTGCCGGCGTGCGGGGACCGGAGCTGACCAAGTTCATCGAGGGCTACATCAAGGCCCACAACGCGGCGAACAAATTTGAGGATGGCGGCATCGTCGCCATCGTGTTCCGAGGCACGCTGGGGGCGTCCTTTGACCAACTGATCAAGCGCGGCGAGTACGTTCGCGGGGTCTTCAGCGGGAAAATCGGGTACACGGACATGTTCATGCACCCGGGCGGGTGGCGCCATATCGCCGACATCCAAAAGACTCCGATGGGCTCGATGACGGATTTGGATTTCAACATCATCGCCGCTTCGGAGAAGGCCTATGACGCCCTGCATGAGATGGGAACAATAGACAAGACGGTTTTCCCGACCCTAAAAAATGCGGCCAAGGACAAAGTGACGGGTGAGGTTATAGATCAGGTTCTAGAGATGCCGGCGTCCTCATTGATAACGCATTTCTGGGGTGAGTTGCAGGCGGCGATCGGCCAGAATGAGGCTCTTCGAAGAGAGGTGGGCAAATTGGCCACCAACCAGACACCCGGATTCATCCCCGTAGAATTGTACAAGCAGGCCGCCGACATGGCGGAGTTCAGGGAGTTGTCGAAGCTATTTGGGGAAGCGAGCGCCGCGGGTCAGACCAGGCTGGGTGCGATCGGTCGAGTCATGACGGGCAATGTGGTCAAGGGTGGTGTTGGCATTGCGTTGAACGAGGCCGGGACGGCAAGCGCATCGCTCATCTTCCCCTTCCGGGCGCTGGAAGGCGCGAACGTGCCGACGAAGATCGTGGGCAGTCTGATTCAATCCGAGAATCGGGGAAGCGGCGGTCAGTTGTCGGGCAACGGTGGACTGATTGGCTCCCCGCCGCCGCTCTTGTCGGTGGATCTGGATGCCACTTCAAGGCTCGCCCTTTATATGTGGGAGCAGGCGATCGGGTGGTTGCCGTCGGCGGCGATCGAAGTGATTTGGACCGATCTGCCGGCCGGTCAGATCGGCGTCAGTTTGATTTTGGAAGCGGGAGCTGGAGGCGAGACGCTGACGGGACGGGTACTCTTGGACCGCGATGCCGACGGCTTTGGCTGGTGGGTTGATGCGGGTGGTGGCACGGCGTGGACAGCCGGCGAGGCCCGTGCGTTGACGGCGGTGACCGGGAGCGGCGCGGCCGGTCGGATCGACCTGCTGACGGTGCTGGCGCATGAATTCGGGCATCTGTTTGGGTTTAATGCGAGTTTCAGTGGATTTGCTGCGCATGCTGTGGTGGGGACTGACGGATCGGTGCGGTTTGCGGCCGACGGTGTGGCGGCGGTTTTGACTGGGGACCGCAGCCACCTCGACAGCCTTGCGCATCCCTGGGATTTGATGAATGCCACGATACGGCCGGGCGTGCGGAAACTGCCCTCGGCGCTGGACGCCGCGATGGTCCGGTCGGCCTGGTCGAGTGCGACGAGCACAGGGGGAGCGAATCGCGGTCGCGTCGAGCTTTTCTATATCCAGTCCGAGGCCACTGCCTTGTCGACCACCGGCGGGTTCGTCTTGCTGGCCGAAAAAGTGGCGGCGCGGGGATCGGGCGTTCTCCCGACTGGTCTGCAGGACGGCGGGTTCACCGCGCCGGGTCATCCCGCGTGGGACCGCATTGGGGCGGTCGAGTTCCAAGCAGGCACCGTTCGTCTCGGCGAAGATCCCAATGCGCTCTTCAGCACTCTGGCCCAGGTCTTCCGAGTGCCGGCGGGGGCCAAATTCCTCGAGTTCACGCTTTCCGGACTCACGCTGGGCGGCGGTGGATTGGCGCCCTCGGATGCATTCGAGATCTCTCTGCTGGACGCCACCACGTTCATGCCCGTGGCGGGTGCCATCACCGGACTGAGCGAGGGGGATGGGCTCCTGAACATTCAATCCAATGGCGTTCGATTTGTGGCCAATTCGGTCACGGTGAGCGGGTCGACCAGCCAGGGCGAAATCACCGTGACGGTGGATCTGGCTGGTCTTGCGGCGGGCGCGCCGCTGCTGTTGACTTTCGACCTGATTCGCTTTGGCCCAGTGGACAGCGCGGTCACGATTGAAAGCGCGGTGCTGATCGGCGAGAGCGTGCCCGATCGGACTCCTCCCGTGGTCAGCGGTGGTGGGACGGTCACGGTTCGGCAGGGTGAGGTTTTTGCGGCAACTGGATCCTTCAGTGATCCCGGCGGCGCGGATATCTGGACGGGCACGGTCGATTACGGCGATGGGCGCGGACCGCTCCCGCTGACGCTTAATGGCATGGAGTTTTCCCTAGAGAACATTTTCCTTCGTCCCGGCATTTCGACGGCCACCGTCACTATCACGGACAGCCGCGGCGATGTGGGGTCGGCGACATGGACGGTGACCGTGGAGAACGTGGCACCGGTCGTAGCGCCCGTGACGATCCGCGAAGGGAGAGTGGGTCAACCGGTCGAGGCGAGGACCACTTTTGCCGACCCCGGCGATGATACGTTTACCGCGGTGGTCGATTGGGGCGATGGCACCACGAGCGCGGTCACGGTGGACATTGGTGGCCGCCTCATCAACGGCACTCATGTTTACCTGTCGCCGGGCACCTTCAATGCGGTCCTGCGCCTGTCCGACGGTGGGATCGAGGTGACGACGCCGTTTGTGGTCACCGTGGTGCCCGACGTGACGGTCGCTCAGGTTTTCGGTCCATCCTCGATCATGGAAGGCAGCGCGTACGTGCTCGAATTGAATGTCGACGGGCCGCGCGCATTTGCCATCACCTCGTGGACCATTGATTGGGGTGACGGCACCGTGACCGTGGTCCCAGGCAATCCACCGCTCGCCGTCCACATCTTTGGCCGCGGCCCGATGACGCACACCATCCGCGCCTTCGCGAGCGACGGAGTAAGCAACTTTGGAGCCGCGGCGCTGGCAGTGGAAGTGCGAGACGCCCCGCTCCAATTGCTGCGGGTGGCTCGCGGCGCCCGCACGGCGGAGGGTTCCATGGTCCAGATCGGAGTGGCCTTCAATGATCGCGGCCGCAGCGAGCAGCATACGCTTACCGTCCACTGGGGCGACGGCACGACATCCGTGCTGACCCTTGACCAAGGCATCCGCCGCTTCGACCTCACCCATGTCTATGCCGACAACCGCCCCGGCAACACCCCCTACGAAATCACCTTTACCATCGCCGACTCGAACCAGCAGGTCGTCGACGGCGCCAGCGAAGTCGAGGTCTTCAATGTGGCTCCGACCGTGGGCGTCACTGGTCCGGCGCAGGCTGTCCGGGGGCGGCCGGTGACATTTGCCGGTGTCGCGACCGACCCAGGAATCAACGACCCCGTTGAAGTCTCCTGGGTGTTTAGCGACGGCACACAGCTGGCGTTCGCGCCTGCTTTCGAGCCGGCCAATCTCGCGCCCTCACGTGTCTTTGCCGCCGAAGGCCTCTACACCGTGACGCTCCTCGCCCGTGACGCTGAAGGTGCCCTCGCCGAAACCACCATCTCCGTCGAAATCATCTTCGTGCCACCACCCCCCATCCCCGGTGGCGGCGGAACACCGTCCGGCCAACCCGGCCCAGCCGGTGAACCCGCCCCCACTCGTCCCGTGATTCAACTTCTCGCCGCCCGGGAACTCTCCGCTTCACTCTGGCTCGACACCTGGCAGCCAGTCCCCACCGGCTGGTTGTCGCCCACCACTTTGGTCTTCGATACCGTCGCCAACGTACCCGCGCTGGGCTTCGACGCTTGGATCGATTCCCTCTACTCCCTGGTCGAGCGCGCTTACGCGCCGGAATCCGCCGACACCTTGCGCATCGTGTCTTGGTCGATCGAACGCGCGGACGGCCTGCTCGTCGTGGCGCTCCGTTTCAGTGCGGACGTGGCCGCCAGTGTGGCGAAAGGCGACCTGCGCGTCTCGGTCGATGGGGTGCCGGTCGACGTGAGTCTGGCCGCCTTTGCCTACGATGGCGCCACCCACATGGCCCGCTGGGAGGTGCCCGCCGTCCCCGATGGCACCGTCACCATCGAACTCCCCGACCAGGCTGTCGCCACCCCCAGCGGCGCCGCCCTCGACGGCGACGACGACCGCCGCCCCGGCGGTCCCTTCCTCCGCGATTCCTCAATGACCCACCTCCAACCGCCCCAACCGCCACCCAACAATAATCCTGATGCTCAGCGGAGGGTGCCGTGAAGCGCAGAGTCTCAGAGAGATCATTGGATGGATGGCTGTCCCATGGCCATCTCTCAAGCCATGGGAACAATGAAGGGAGGCACGTCCTGGAGTAGCCAAAGGGGCGGAACTCTCTCGTTGTGGAACCCGGTGAAGCACGGCGATTCAAATCGTGGAACAATCGGTCGTTTTGGAGCTCATCTCGCGATTTCTTGATTGCTCGACCGGCTTTGTTGCCACTGATTCGATGTTTTCATGAGCCAGTCTGATTTCAGTTCGGTTGATCCGACCACGGTGGCGTTGCTGCGAGCGGCGATGCGGGACGTGCCGGATTTTCCAAAACCCGGTGTCGTCTTCAAGGACATCACGCCGCTCCTGCGCGATCATGAATTGTGGGATCGTGCCATGAGCGCCTTGGTGTTGACGGTGGGCGACGCGAAAGTCGACCGGGTGGTCGGCATCGATGCGCGGGGATTCATCTTTGCCGCGGTGGTGGCCGACCGGTTGAATGCTGGATTCGTGCCGGTGAGAAAGCGCGGCAAACTGCCATGGCGCACGATTGGGGTCGCCTATGACCTCGAGTATGGATCGAACCACATCGAGATGCACGAGGACGCGATTCGCCCGGGGGATCGTGTGTTATTGGTGGACGACGTGCTGGCCACGGGCGGCACGGCGGCGGCGGCCCTGTATCTTGTGCGCCAGGCGGGAGGTGTCATGGTGGGCGCGAGTTTTTTAGTCGAGCTCGGGTTTCTCGGCGGGAGGGCGAAACTGCCGACCGATGTGCGGATCGAGAGCGTGATCGTGTATTGATGCGCGGCAATTCCGCGGGCGCCGCTGGGATGCAAATTCTATTGTGTCATGGCCGCCGTCACGTTCATGATCTCTCGATGACACAGACACTTTGGTGCGTTGGGGCGGTTGTTCTTCTGGCCGCTGGATTGGGGCCAAGCCCAGATGGATGGGGAGCCGAACCACCCCGCCCGAACATTATCGTGGTCATGCCCGACGACGTGGGCTGGGGCGACTTCGCGTGCCATGGGAATCCCGTGGCCCGCACGCCGGCGGTGGACGGTTTCTGGAAGCAGAGTGTGCGGTTCACGGACTTCCATGTGAGCCCGACCTGCTCGCCCACGCGAGCCGCCCTGCTGACTGGCCGACATGAGTTCAAGAATGGCGTGACACACACCATCCAGGAACGCGAGCGCCTGACCCTCAAGGCGGTCACGCTGGCCGACGTGCTGCGCGTCGGCGGTTACAAGACCGGGATCTTTGGGAAGTGGCATCTGGGTGACGAGCGCGAGCGATGGCCGGATCGACGCGGGTTCGACGAGTTTTTCATCCACGGGGCGGGAGGGATTGGCCAGTCGTATCCGGGGAGCTGCGGCGACGCGCCGGGAAATACGAATTTTGACCCGGTCATCCTGCACAACGGGAGGTTCGTGAAAACGACCGGTTACTGCACGGATGTGTTTTTTCTCAAGGCGCTGGAGTGGATTGACACGATTCGAAAAGACGGCCCGTTCCTGGCGTTCATCACGCCGAACGCGGCCCATGCCCCCCTCGATGTGCCGGAGATTTACACCGAGCGGTACCGCGGCCGAGTCAAGGAGATGGCGGCCAAGTTTTACGGGATGATCGAGAACATCGACGAGAATTTCGGTCGACTCTTGGAACGGTTGGAGACTTGGGGAATGGCCCGCGACACCCTGGTCATTTTTCTCACCGACAACGGCGGCACGGTGGGCGTGGAGACCGCGAACGGCGGGCGGCGCGCGGGGAAGAACACGCCGTATCAAGGGGGGACCCGTGTGCCTTCGCTCTGGCGCTGGCCTTCCGGGCTCGAGGGTGGTCGCGATGTCGCCGCACTGACGGCGCACATCGACGTCCTGCCCACCCTTGCGGAAGTGGCCCAAGTGCCGCTCAACGAGACCGTCCGCCGACAGGTCGAAGGGCGCTCGCTCGTGCCGTTGCTCAAAAGTGCGGATGCCCCGTGGCCCGATCGGACGCTGGTCACGCACGTCGGTCGCTGGCCGAGCGGGCAATTCGCCGCCTTTAGACACCGTGGGTGCTCGATCCGCGATGCCCGGTTTTCCTTGGTCAACAATTCCGAGCTCTATGACCTGGCCGCCGATCCGGCGGAAACGACCAATGTTCTCGAACAACACCCGGACACCGCTGCCCGTCTGCGACTCGCCTACGCTGCCTGGTGGGATTCGCTGCCGCCCTACCTCGACAACGAGGACGCCGTGCCGCCCGAGGAGAATGCTTTCAAGACGTTGTTTCGCGAACAGTTCGGGGGAGAGTAGCGGAGGTCGGCGGTCGGAGGTCGGAGGTCAGCGGTTGGATGGAGGTGATGGCGATGTCTTCGAGGAATTGATCGCAAGCACCGGGATGGGAACCACGAAAAACACGAAAAGCCAAGGCTTTGCCCGACGATTACCGTCCACCTGATGGATGAGAAAATCGTTTGTCCTAAGTTAATGATTTTTCGTGTGTTCCGTGACTGTCGCGGTTGTTCCATCGTGCTGAATGATGTACTCGTCGCCCCGGCGGCCCCATTCCGCCACTCCCAGTGAAGGCGGCACCGGCTGTTTACAGCCGTTTGATCCGGACGTTGCGGAAGGAAACGGGGTCGCTGTGGCCGGCGAAGCCGAAGTAGCCGGAGGCGCGGTTTAATCCTGGATGACTCGTGCCTCCGAGAAAGGTCGAAGGGTCAATTTTGGCGAGGTCGGTGTCGAGGATAGTGAATCCATTGAGATCGACGGTGATGGTGGATCCTTTGACGGTGACCTGCTGAAAATTCCATTGACCCGCCGGGTGCTGGAAGCCCGGGTGAGCGGCGGCCATGCCGTAGGCGGAGCCATGTCGTTGACGGGGGTCGAGTTGGCCTTTGAGTTTTTCGTAATTATCGTCGAGGACTTGAAGTTCGGTCATGCCGACGTACGCGGTATCGCCTTCGAGCGGGGCGCGAATGGCCAGGCCGTTGTTGCCGGCGGGCGGGACTTTGAATTCGAGTTGGACGACGAAGTCGCCGAATTCTTCTTTGGTGAGCAGGTTGCCGCCCTTGCCGGGTTTGCACTGGATGGCGCCATCGACGATTTCGTAATTGGCGACGGCGCCCTGCCAATTGGAGAGGTCGCGTCCATTGTCGAGACGAGTGAACCCTTGGGCGGGGAGGCGGGCAGCGAGGGACTTGGCGACTTCTTCCGGGCCGATTTCACGGATGAAAATATTCCGCCACCGGATTTCCCCGCCGTGCGTCTGCAATTTGATGGGACCGGCGGGAAAGATGGGGGCTTTGCGATCGATGTAATTTTCCAGCACTGCGTGGTCGACCACGGTTTCGCCATTGAGCTTGATCGTGACTCGTTCACCGATCATGGTGATTTCAAATTTGTTCCACTCGCCGAACGGGCGGTCCATTTTTTTGAGCGGATCTTTCCCGGGTTTTCCTGGCGAGTTGTTCCAGAGTCCGCCCGACCCTTTGTCGGCGCCGATAGGAAACTTTGCCTCCTCGGTCGTGTCCCAGATTTGCACCTGCGGGCATCCGCGCAGATAGATCCCGCTGTCGGCCTTGGGGACCGTCTTGTATTCCAGGTGCAGTTCGAAATCGCGGTAGTTCTTTTTGGTGGCGAGGTAAAGCCCGTGGCCGTCGTTGATGAGTTCGTTATTTTCGACTCGCCAGTGGGCATTCACATCGGCCATCGAATCCGCGTGGATTTTGGCGAGTTGATCCGGCGTGGCGCTGAGCAGCGGCCGCGGATCTTCTCCGGCATGGCCAAACCAGCCATCGAGGTTGCTGCCATTGAAGGCGGCAGTGAAGCCGGGGGGTGGCGCCGGGGCAGCCGACAAGGAAAGCGCGAACGCTATGGCGGCTGCCGCAGCCGCGACGGGGACAAAGGCGGATTTCATGCGAGCGCTATGCTGGCGGCGGGCGGCGGGCGCGTCAACTGAAGGTCGGCGGGGCGGAGGGCGGAGGGCGGAGCGCGGAGGGAACGGTATTCAGGAGTCGGTAGTCGGTATTCAGTAGTCGGTATTCAGCTCGAAACGGGTGGGGCACGATAGACAGGGAGAGTCACAGGCGTGGGTGGCAGGGCGGTCAGCGCAGCGGCCCCATCGAGGACGAGGACGAGGACGATTCCAAGCCCTTGAACAGGTCTTTTCCGCCCACGCGATTGGGCGTTGGTTTGAACCATCCATCCTCTGTGCCGCTCGTCCTCGGTTCCGCCTGTGCGATTCTCGCGCGCCAACGATTCGATGACTGGGCACTGCCTCGCCCTTGTCGGGGGCTATCAGGGCGACTGCCGCAGGGCCAACGGCCCGGGAAAAACGGCCTTTAAACCGACCAGGGCTGAAGGCCCGTTCCCTAAGCTTTGCGGTCATTCGAGGGCATGGGGTGAAATGAGTTCAATTTCAGAGAGGGATGGAGCGGGCCTTCAGCCCTTGATTGATCTTGGGGGCTTTCCTGGGCCGTTGGCCCAGGCTGGTATGGAGCGGGGCTTTGCCCCTTTGGTGGATGGAATGCTGCCTTCTGGCTGGGAACAAGCACCACACGAAAGGCGGAGAGTGTGACGTTACTGTTCGTTAGAGCGCCCAAAGATTGACGAAGGCCAAGTAAGTAAAAAGCCGTGTCCCGCAACGCGCGGTTGAAGAACATCGAGTCCAGCGGCGAGCGGGGACGATCAAAGGGTCCGGCGCAGACGGCGGGCGGCTTCGTCGAGGACCCGTTGTTCGTCCGGGCTGAGGCTGGAAGCGCCGTGGGCGTGGAGTTTTTCCAAAATGGGATTGACCTGAGCCTCCATGAAGT
>JBJXFS010000147.1:0-29530 GCA_046155625.1 Verrucomicrobiales bacterium
CCCCGCCCCCGGACGCACACCCCCCCCGGGGTCGCACCACCAGCCTCAAAAAATCCCCCCCAGGAATAATTGACGTCAGGGGTCAGTTTTAATTGTCGCTGAGGGAATTTTTAATTGTCGCTGGACACACGCCCCCCGCCTACGAGCCCTGGAGGTCTCGTCCCACCTCAAGCCGTGTCCCTCACCACGCCAGGGGCATTCTTCGTAAGAACAGCGCTGGGAACCACGAAAGCCACGAAACACACGAAAATTCATTGGGTTTGAACAAGCGACCTCCTCATCCCTCAGGTGGACGGCAATCGTTACGCAACGCGTTGGCTTTTCGTGTGTTTCGTGACTTTCATGTTCCACCCTCCTTCTTGTGTCCGAGGCCGGTTTCCCGACGCGGCCCCATCCCCTCACCCCCCGCCAGCGCCCACTCTTCCACACCTTTTTCCCCTTGCCAAAATCCCCCGTGTCCAATCTCCGACACTGTGTCGGAAAACTTTACTGTGGGGCATGGGAGAGGCACTGGTTCGTTATACATTGCTAATTAAGGTGTTACGCAACTGATACCGTCGCCACGCGCCCGGCCGCGAAAAAAATGACGGAAAATTTTACACTCAGCGCGCCGACAACCGGGGGAAAAACCAGCGGCGAAAAATAGTGAACATTTTTTGATTCGGCTCATAACCAACCGATTACGCATCCAAAAAACACCCGATTTCGCCTCCATGGCATCCCATCTGCTTAGTATTTTCTGCGTACAGCGTCGTCTGGCGCTCCCCAACTCACAACTTACACACACCACAACAATGAAAAAAACAATCATCACTGGACTGGCGGCCTTGGCCCTCGGCCTCGCCTCCTCCGCTTCCGCTGCTTTCCTGGGGCTGACCGGAAGCCTCACAGTGACTCATACCCCCGGATACAGCGCTGGCGGGGCCGAATACACTGTGACTTTGACCGACGCTCCCGCACTCTTACTGAGCGCGATCGCGAGCTATTCGCCAAGTGCTTCGCTTGCCCCGAACAGCATTCAGACTTTCTGCTTGGAAGGCGACGAAAGTGCTGGCGACGGGAGATTCGTCGTAAATTCTTGGGCGGATGCGGGTGGGCGCAACACCGACGATGGCGATCCGCTCAGCATCGGCGCTTCATGGCTCTATTGCCAGTTTGCCCGAGGAATTCTGGCCGGCTATGATTACATCCCAGGCGCTGGCCGTCTCGCTTCGGCGAGAGCCCTCCAAGAAGCCGTTTGGGCGCTTGAGGATGAGCGTACTGCTCCAGTAGGTGGCCTCGCAGGTTTATTCTATCAGCTCGGTCTGGACAACGGCGGCAAAGCGAATGCGGCTCCCGGGCAGAATAGCGTATACGTCCTCAACGTGACCGCCGCAGACGGCACCAAGAAGCAAGACTTCATGATTTATGTCCCTGAAGGCGGTTCGCTCCTGATCGTGTTCGGCCTCTCGCTCTGCGGCCTGTCGGTTTACCGCCGTCGCTTGCAGAAGTAAGGCGCCGAGCGCTTCTCTGAGTTCCGAAATCGTTTCGCACCGGGCAAGGGTTCATCCCTTGCCCGGTTTTTTTTTGGGGAGGCGCCGCGGAAGGCGCGGGGCGCTTGGGAGGGCGCCGGTATGGGGAAAGAGGGAAGGGGCTGTCGGAAGTCGGCGGTCGGCGGTCGGTCCGATGGGGAGATCGAAGTGAGAGGGTTAAAAGTACAAGCCAGTGAGGGAGATAACGCATTGATCATTAGAGTGTTTTTGATTTTCCGTGCGGCGCAACCAATCCACGTCCGCCCTCCGACCGCCGCCCTCCGACCGCCGTCCTCCGACTTCCGACTGCTGCCCTGCGGCCGCCGACATCCAAAAAACCGCACCGGATCGTTGGAAAAGGAAACCGGAGCGAGGGCGGTGCGTCCTGGATGGAGGGAGTCTGTTGTGATTGGCACATTCAAAAAAACTCTCAGGATTTTTGTAACGAATCGCGGGAAAACTCGAAGTACTCCACACGGGCTGATCGCAATTCTCGGAAATAACCGCCTTGAACCCGCTTCAACCGACCAAAACCGCGAATTTTTTCAAAATAGCCTATCCCGCGGGCCGTCAGCCAAAAGGCTGAGGGCCGGCAACTGAAATTCTGAGAATCAAATGGGTCGACAATTTCAAAAATTTCTGTTTTAATTTTCCGCAATGAGTGTGCTCGCAAGAAGTGACAAAAATGCTCCTAAGAATCGCATGCAGTCAGGCGTCGAGTGGCGTGATATGGGAGCCGCGCGTCAAAAATTTAATAATTTTATCAAAATTGTGGTTGCATAATTCGGAACAACAATTATAATTCCTATGGCAAAAGTAATTGTTGCAGAACATCACTAACCTGTCAAATTATGAAATCTCCACAATTTCCCACATGGTCGTCTGAGACTGAGACGACCACGGGCGGCAGCGTTTATTCGGTCGCGGGGGCGAACGGGGTGATGCCGATGGCGTTACCTCGGCGGGTGGAGACGGTGCGGTTGGCGGGTAGCGGGGTGCGGGCGAATGGGGTGATGGCGAGCCAATCGGCGGACGAGGCTGACGCCTTGCCTGTGCCTGGGTGGAAGCGGGTTTTTGATTATGTGCTGATTGCGTTGTCCGCGCCGGTGACGTTGCCGCTGGGTCTGGTGATTGCGGGGTGGATCAAGCTGGTGTCACCGGGTCGGGTATTCTTTAAGCAAGAGCGGGTCGGATTGGGCGGGCGGCCATTCACGATTCTGAAGTTTCGGAGCATGGCGGACGGGGCGCCGACTCAGGTGCACGAAGAGTATTTAACGAGTCTCATCAAGACCGGGGCGCCGATGGCCAAACTCGACGGCGAGGCCGATCCCCGGATCATCCCAGGGGGCCGGTGCCTGCGCGCCATGGGGCTGGATGAATTGCCCCAGCTCATCAATGTCCTGCGCGGTGAAATGAGTCTGGTCGGTCCGCGGCCTTCGACCCCCAAGGAGTTCGCCTTGTACACGCCCGAACAAAGAGAACGGGCTGGCGTACTCCCGGGGTTGACCGGTTATTGGCAGGTCAGTGGTAAGAACAAACTGACCTTTCAGCAGATGATCAGCCTCGATCTGCACTATATAAAGAAACTCTCTCTCGGGTTGGATTTGGCCATCGTCGTCGCCACCATTCCAGCCATGCTCCTCCAATTCATGGAGTCCCGCGTCAGTGATCGGCGGCCCGGCCAAGCCCCGGATCAGTCGACGAATCAGCTGGCGAATCAGCTGGCGAATCAGCCGGCCCAGCGGGCCTGCTAATCACCGAAGCCGCCGGCTTCCCCCAGAACGGGCGCCCACCACCCCCTACCACTGAGTTTCGCCCGTCACGGGCGGATGATCCTCATGGGGCCTATAGGCCACATCCCCACGCGCACCGCGCCCTCCGCTCTCCGCCCTCCCGTTTCACTCTCTCCTCCCACTCATCCACCAACACACAATCCATGACATCACTCCCCCTCGGCGTTGTCGGGTGCGGCTATTGGGGCCCCAACCTGGTTCGCAACTTCCGTAGCCTGCCGCACTGCCAGGTCCGAGCCCTCTGCGACCTCAATGAAAGTCGGCTCCAGCATATGCGCCAATTATACCCGGAGGTCGAAGGCGTAACGGAATATGGCCGACTGCTGGGCGACATGGGCGTGGAGGCCGTGGTCGTGGCCGCCCCCGTGCGGTTTCACTTTCCGCTCGCCAAAGCCGCCCTGCTCGCCGGTAAACACACCATGATCGAAAAACCGATGGCCGCCTCGGCCGCGGAATGCGAGGAACTGGTGGACATCGCCCGCCGCAACGGACTCGTGCTCATGGTCGGCCACACGTTTCTCTACTCCGCCGCGGTTCGTAAAATCGCCGAAATCATCAAGTCCGGTCAGATCGGGGAAATCCGCTACATCAACGCGCGCCGCCTGAACCTCGGGCTCTTCCAGAAAGACATCAATGTCGCCTGGGATCTCGCGCCTCACGATATCTCGATCATCCTTCACCTGCTCCAGGAATACCCGTCCATCGTCAATTGCCAGGGCAACGCCCATGTCACCCCCGGCATCGAGGATGTGACAAACATGTCGCTGACTTTCGGCGAAAACCGGTTCGCCACCATCCAAAGCAGTTGGCTCGAACCCCGCAAGGTCCGAGAAATGACCATCGTCGGCACCAAGGGCATGATCGTCTACGACGATCTCCAAGCTCAACAAGCCATCCGCGTCTACGATGTGCGCGTCGACCGCCCGCCGCACTACGACACCTTCGGTGACTTCCAATACTCCTATCACTACGGGGACAGCCACATCCCGTACCTGCGGCAGGAGGAGCCGTTGCGCATTGAATGCCAGCATTTTGTCGACTGCATCCGCACCGGCGCCACGCCGGTCACCGATGGCTGGCAGGGACTTGAATTGGTCCGCATTCTCGAGGCCTCGTCCCAATCGCTTCGCGGCAATGGCTCTCCCGTACTGCTTGAGCGACCCGAGGCCCGCGCCGCCGCCGCCCAGGCCGCCCGGCCGACGCCGCGCCGGGAAGCGGGGGAGGGAGCCCAGAGGTTGTCGGCTTAAGCGAATGATAGGATCAATGGGATGAATAGGAAGAATAATAAAAGAAAAAAAGCTACATGAAAGTTCCGTTTCTTGACTTACACGCTCATCACAGGCCGCATCTGGCTGAATTCGAGGCGGCGATCCGCGATGTTATACTGAGTGGCGCCTTTGCTGGAGGTCCTTATGTGGCGGCCTTCGAGCGTGAATTTGCGCACTACTGCCGCACGCCCCACGCGGTGGGGGTGGGCAACGGCACCGATGCGCTCTGGCTCGCGCTGCTCGGCTGCGGCGTCGGACCCGGCGACGAAGTCATCACGTCGCCCGCGACGTTCATGGCCACCGCCGAAGTCATCTCGTATTGCGGAGCCAAGCCGGTCTTCGTTGACATCGACGCCCAAACCTACACGCTGGATCCGGAGCTCATCGAAGCGGCCATTACCGCGCGCACCAAAGCGGTCATCCCGGTCCACCTGCACGGCCAGACGGCCGACATGGACCCCATCCTGGCCATCGCCAAAAAACACGGGCTTTTTGTCATCGAGGACGCTTGCCAGGCCCACGGCGCCGAGTACAAGGGGCGCCGCGCCGGATCCATGGGCGACGCCGGATGTTTCAGCTTTTATCCGGGTAAAAACCTCGGGGCCTTTGGCGAAGCGGGCGCCGTGGTCACCCATAACGACGAGCTGGCGAAAAAAATGCAGACGTTGCGCGAACACGGCCAAAACCGAAAATATTACCATTCGATGGTCGGCTGGAACTGCCGCATGGACGGCATCCAGGCGGCCGTGCTCCAGATCAAGCTGAAGCATCTGGAGCAGGCGAACGCCGCGCGCCGACGCCATGCCGCCCAATACAACGATCTGCTCCGCGACGTCGAGGACGTGATCCTGCCGACGGAGGCCGCGGGAAGCTCCCATGTGTATCACATCTACGCCCTGCGCGTGGCCGATCGGGACGAGTTGATTCGCCGCCTGGGTGAAGCGGGCGTTGCCACGGGTATCCACTATCCTGTCCCGGTGCACCTGCAGGAGGCGTATCGCCACTTGGGGTACCGCGAAGGTGATTTGCCGGTCTCCGAACGCGTCTCGGCCGAATTGATTTCCCTCCCGATGTTCCCCGAACTGACCGAATCCCAGCTCAGAACAGTGGTCGAGGAGGTGCGGGCCGCGCTGCGCACGCCGGTGCCCGCCTAGTTTCCGCGCTTCGCTCGCCCTTGTCCTCCATGCCGATCTTGGCCCCATCAATGTCCGATTTTTCCGCCGCCGGTTTCACTACGGCGGTGGAAGTGGCTGGGGTTGATCCACTGGCCGGTGAGGACTGGGACCGCTGTGTGGCGGGCCACCCCGAGGCCGGGCCATTTCACTCATCGGCCTGGGCGCGGGTCTTGGCCCGGACCTATGGCCATCGGCCCTGCTACCTCCGATTTCATCGCGCCGGTCTCACCGTGGCCTTGATGCCGCTCATGGATGTCGCCAGCCGGCTGACCGGCCGGCGCGGCGTGAGTCTGCCCTTTGCCGATGCCTGTGACCTGCTGCTATTCGCTCCGGTCAGCGCACGCCTGATCCTCGACGTGCTGCAGCGGCTCGGCGTGGAACGCGGGTGGCGCCACGTCGAGCTCCGGGGTTCGGGTGGTGTCCCGGACTCCGTCGCGACTTCCGCCTCCTTCGTCACGCATGATCTGGATTTGCAGCAGGGAATTGACGCCCTCTGGGACGGATTTGAGCCGGCGGTCCAACGGGCAGTCCGCAAAGCGGAACGCGACGGGGTGACGGTCGAGCTGCGGGACGATCGGACGGCCATGGAGGCGTTCATTCGACTGCATGCGCGCACGCGCCGCCGCCACGGCCTGCCTCCTCAACCGGATCGCTTCTTTCACGCCATCCTCGAGGAAATCATCGAGCCAGGTGCGGGAACCATTGCCCTCGCGCACCAATCCGGATCCCCGGTGGCGGCCGCCGTGTTCTTCGCCTCCGGTGCCAGGGCTCTCTATAAATTCGGAGCCAGCGACGAACGCGCCCAGTCGTGCCGCGCCAACAACCTGGCGATGTGGCACGGAATGCGCTGGGCCATCCGCCACGGCGCCACCTCCTTGTCGTTTGGCCGCACCGCCATCGAACAGGACGGCCTGCGCCGGTTTAAGTGCGGATGGGGCGCCGCCGAATCGTCCCTGAATTATTTCACCGTCACTCTGCCCGAGGCCTGGTGGTCCGGTCCGCGCGAGCGCCGCCCCGGTCTGGCCTCCGTCGTTTTTTCCCACCTCCCGTTAGCCGTCAACCGCCTTCTCGGCGCCGCGATCTACCCTCACCTCGATTAACTCACTTCACCCACCGACTGCCATGGCCAAGAACATTCCAATGACGCCTCCGCCCGCCGGCACCACCATCGGTGATGTCGTCTACGCTCTCTGCAAACATAAATGGAAAATCATCCTGTGTTCGCTCGCCGCCGTGGCCGGGGCCGGCATCTATTATCTCAAGGCCCCCGTTCCTTATCAATCGAATGCCCGATTGGTCGTGCGCTACCTCGTCGACCGCAGCGCCATCGATCAGGTCGACTCGACCGCCACCGCCGGTAGTTCGCAGCGCGGCGTCGAATCGTTGATGGCATCCCAGCTCGCCATTCTCACCAGTTGGGACCTCGCCCGCGAAGTGGCCGCCCAAATCGATGGGGATATGATGCGCCGGCTGCTGCCAGCGGACACTACTGGCGATGCCCAGGCGGCCGCCACCGGAATCATTTTTGACGGATTGGACGCCGGGGTCGCCAAGGGAAGCAACGTGCTCGATGTCAGCTTTCAACACCGCGATCCAAGCGTGGCGAGCTTGGTGCTCAACACCGTGCTCAAACAATTCGAGAAAAAGCACCTCGACGTCTATCGCTCGGCCGAAGCGGCTGGAATGGTGATCGCGAAGGTGGGTAAATCGGCCACCAGCCTACGGAACGCCGAAGAACAACTGAGCAGCCTGCGCAAAGAGCATAAAGTCCTGTCGCTCACGGATGCCATGAGCGCCTTGAGCGTGGAAATGGCCAAGGCCGAGACCGAACTCGGCGATGCGGAAACGAAACTGGCCGAGCAACTAGCCCGGGTGGCCGCGCTCGAACGCCTGGTCAAAGGAGCCGACTCCGAGGAAAAACCACAGGTCGTCCGGAGGGCGCTCGATCCCGATTCCGCTCCGGCCGACAACGCCACTCCATCGACTGACCCCGCCGCCGCCACCGCGGTCCCGTCAATGCCGCCGCCCGACAGCCGCACCGTGGCCCAATACCAACTCCTGCTCACCCGCATCGGGGCGCTCCGGTCGAATAGCGTCGCTCTGCTCGCCCGGTTCACTCCGGAAAACGAGACCGTCCGCGTCAACCAAGCCCAGCTCGATGAACTCGAGGCCGAACGACGCGCCCTCGAATCCAAACACCCCGAACTGGCGGCCGTGGTGGAAGCGAGTAACCCACGCTCCCAAGTCGGGCCGGATCTGCTCTCGGAACGCGCGGCTCTTGTGGCCACCGAGGCGCGGGTCAAAGCGCTCAAGGAACGCGTGGCTAAACTCACGACCGAGGTGGAAGAACTGTCCGATATCGCCCCGAAACTCTCCGAGGCGGAACGCACGCGTGAACTGGAAGACAGCAATTATAAGTACCTCAAAACCAGTGAACAAAAAGCCCAGACGGACCAGGATTTGGCCACTTCGCTCAACGCTCCGAACCTCAAAGTCATTCAGAGCGCCACGCCGGCGATGCAGGACAAGAAGCGCCGCGACAAGATCGCGCTGGCCATCGCGGGCGGCGGACCGGCCGCCGTGATCGGGCTCGTCCTCCTCTTCAGCGTGCTCCTAAACCGCACGGTCAAACGGCCCGCCGAATTCGAAGACAAGCTCGGCCTTCCGCTCATGATGGCCGTACCCTACTTCAAACGGCTGAAACACGGCGCCAATGGAAATGGCAAATCCGCCCCCCGCCTCACCGGGCCCCAAGGGGACGACACCAAAAAGTTGACCGCCCCGGATGACGGCACCCCGCCCTGGGATCCATCGCATGCGGTCCGCCCGCACGCCGAAGCCATTCGCGACCGCCTCGGGCTCTACTTCGAGTCCAACGGTCTCGATCACAAGCCGAAGCTCATCGCGGTCACAGGCCAGACCGCCGGCGCTGGCGCCTCCACCATCGCCTCCAGTATTGCCGCCGCCCTCTCGGAAACTGGCGATGGCAAAGTGCTGCTCGTCGATATGGGTGGAACCCGCGGCGCCGCCCATCCGTTTTTCGACGGCCGCCCCGCCCCCGCCCTCTCCACCGCCATCCGGTCGTCCCGGGGTGCCGAAGAGGCCGCCGACAACCTGTTCATCGCCAAAGCCGATAGCTCGTCCCCCGGCACCACGTCCATCGGCGCCGCCCGCCTCTCGCGCCTCATGCCCGACCTCAAGGCCAGTTACTTCGACTACATCATCTTTGACATGCCGCCCCTCGGCAATACCAGCCCCACCCCCGCCATGGCCGCCTTCATGGATCAACTCCTCGTCGTCGTCCAAGCCGAAACCAGCACCCGCGAGGAAATCCTCCGCCAACACCGCGACCTCACCGAACACCACGCCAAAGTCTCCATGGTCCTCAATAAAGTGCGGCCCCATGGGCCGAGGTCGTTGATGGGAAGCTTGTAGCTATAATCTTCTCCCCTCTTGATCTTAAGAGCATCAGGAGGGGGAAGGGGAGAGGAGGTATTCGGTGATCAGTAGTCAGTAGTCAGTAGTCAGTAGTAATCAGTAATCAGTAGTCAGTGGTCAGTAATCAGTAGTCAGTGGTCAGTAATCAGTGGTCAGTGGTCAGTGGTCAGTGGTCAGTGGTCCGTTAGATGCAACAGTCTGCGGCTCATTGCTGAAACGGGGCAGGACGTTTGTGCCATTTTTTAAGAACCTCTGCAGAATTGGGGAGCTCGCAGAATCATGTGGCCGATCATCCTGCCGATCTCCTCGCAGGCGGCATCTAGGTTTTCTGCTTCCTGAGCAGTCATGTAGCCCCGATCTTGGCAAATCAATATCCAATGCTGAGTTTCCAATTGCTCGCTGTCCGCGTCGGTGAGCTTGCTGATGAAGTGTTTTTCGTACTTCCGCTTCCCCCACGCTTCCGCGATTTGCGCTCCAATTGAGCCGGAAGAACGGCGCAGCTGGTCGGTCAGTGAATACCTGTCCTCTTTCGGAAATCGGCAAGATACCTCAAACACTCCTTTGGCCAGCCGCCTGGCTTTGCGATACACCTCGAGTTCCTTGAATTTTTTCACATAGGGGAGCGCGGACATGTGCGCCCTACGAGCCCTATTGAGGTAATCTTGCAACAATTCTTCGATCCTCCGACTTCCTCACCCTCCTCGTTGATATCGACAGGAACGTCACGACACTGACCACTGACCACTGAATACTGAATACTGAATACTGACCACTGAATACTGATTACTGATTACTGAATCTCACAAAGGACGGGTTAAGTAAAAAATGTTAAGAAACAAAATCTACTACCGCCTCAAGCCACTGCTTCCCGATGGATTGCGGATGTGGATGCGGCGGCAGTATTCGGTGCGGTTGCGGGAGCGGGTGGCGGATCGATGGCCGGTGTTGCCGGGGTCGGAGCGGGCGCCGGACGGGTGGCCGGGTTGGCCGGACGGGAAGCGATTTGCGGTGGTGCTAACGCACGATGTGGAAGGACCGGTCGGAGTGGCGAACTGCCGTTCGTTGATGGAGCTGGAGAGGGAGCTGGGATTTATTTCGTCCTTCAATTTTATTCCGGCAGGGACGTACCAGACGCCGGTGTCACTGCGCGAGACGCTGGAGCGCCATGGCTTTGAGATCGGCGTGCACGACCTGCACCACGATGGCCGCCTGTACGACTCACCCGCGGTTTTTGCGCGCAAGGCGGTCGAGATCAATCGGCACCTGCACGACTGGCGGGCCACCGGCTTCCGATCCGGATTCATGCTCAACGAACTCGATTGGCTTCAGCAGTTGGAGATCAGCTACGACGCTTCGACGTTCGACACCGACCCGTTCGAGCCCCAGCCGGATGGGCAGGGGACGATTTTTCCGTTTTGGGTGCCGTCGCGCCACGGCGGTGGCGGGGCGGCGACGCGGGGCGGGTATGTCGAGTTGCCCTACACCCTGACGCAGGATTCCACGCTCTTTCTGTTGCTGGGTGAGACCACGCCGGATGTCTGGATCGAAAAGGCCGACTGGGTCGCCCGTCATGGCGGCATGATCCTGGTCAACGTGCACCCGGATTACATGCAATTTGATCCGTCCACGGCATTGCCACGCACGTATCCTGCCGGACACTATAGTGGATTGCTGACGCATTTACGCTCGAAATACGGTGAAAGCTTCTGGCAGCCGCTGCCACGGGAGCTCGCCGCCTACGTGGCCAGCCTGAATCCGCGGCCGCTGCGCTCGGCTCGTTCCAGGACGCGTCGGCTGAACGGGCATTCCGGGGAACCGAAACTCGCGGTATGCTCCACCGCCCCAGTGCCGCCACGACTCGACGGCAGGCGGGCCGCCGTTCTCCTGTATTCCTACTACCCCTCCGACGCGCGGCCGCGGCGCGAAGCGGAAGCCTTGGCGGCCGCGGGCATGGAGGTTGAATTGATCTGCCTGCGCCAGGGGCCGGACGAACCGGCGCGCGAGACGATCAACGGCGTGCGGGTCAGCCGAGTCCCGATGAAACGGCGTCGGCAAGGGAAGTTGACGTATTTCCTGCAATACAGCCAGTTCATTGCCTGGTGTGCCACGGCCCTGGCCCTCCGCCGCTTGCGGCGTCGGTACGACTTGGTCCACGTCCACAACATGCCGGATGTGCTGGTGTTCAGCGCTCTGGTTCCGAAGCTGGCCGGGGCCAAGGTGCTGCTCGACCTCCATGATCCGATGCCCGAGCTCATGCGCACGATCTTCGGGTTCAGCGACGATCATAAGGCGGTGCGGCTGCTTAAGTTCCTGGAAAAATGCTCCCTGTCATTCGCAGACCGTGTCGTCACCGTCAATGCCGCCTGCCAGCGGATTTTCGGCGGCCGAAGCTGCCCGACCTCGAAAATCCGCGTGATCATGAACACGCCGGATGAATCGATCTTTCGGTTTCAGCCGGTTCCCGAGGCCGTGTCCCGCTCACCCGACCGGCCGTTTGTCCTGATGTTTCACGGATCGATCGTCGAACGTCACGGGCTCGACTTGGCCGTGCAGGCGGTTGGCGCGTTGCGCGCGGCCATCCCGCGGATCGAGCTGCGCGTGTATGGCCAGCCCACCCCGTATCTGGAGCAAGTGCTCGACGGCTGCCGCCGCGATGGCTTGGAGGATGTCGTCCGCCACTTCGGGCCGCGGACGCACGAGCAGATTGTCGAGGCCATCGGCGAATGCGACCTGGGAGTGATTCCGAATCGTCGCAGCATCTTCACCGAGATCAACACGCCGACCCGTATCTTCGAATACCTGTCCTGCGGCAAAGCGGTCATCGCGCCGCGCGTCCCGGGCATCACCGATTATTTTGAACCGGATGAACTGATCTATTTTGAACTCGGCGATGCCGATGACCTGGCCCGCCAAATCCAACACGCCTACGACCATCCAACCGAAATCCGCGAAATCGTGGTTCGCGGCCAGGACGTGTATCGTCAGCACACGTGGAGCCACGAAAAGCTGGAATTCGTTGACATGGTGGCCCAATTGCTCGCCGTTCGGGCATGATTGGAGTCTGGGTCCAGGACACCGACCGCCCCGCGGTCGAGGAATTCTTCGAGCTCTTCAAGACACCGTGGGAATTCGGTCGTCCCAACCACCTCTACGATATCATCCTCTGCGGTGACAGCATCACCCCGCCCCAACCCGCCCGCCTCACCCTCGAGTTTGGCCCCACCCCCCGCCCCACCGACCCCCCGTCATCCTCCCCAACGAAGAACGAAGAACCAAGAACCAAGAACGAAGCACTAGTCCAAACCTCCCCCGGCCCCCTCCCGCTCTACACTTCGTGCCGCATATTTGCCGCCGGGAGCTGGGAGGTGCCAGAAAGTCTCAGCTTGGATTCCGGGGGCTTCACCGCCGTGGTGAAGCAAACGACCTCGGAGGGCACCAGAGTTCGCTTTGGCTACGATTTGTGCGCCGAGGTTCGGCACCTCATGGGCGATGGACAACCATCGTCCTTGGCCACCATTCCGAGTCTCGACCGGCATATCGAGCTGCTTCGACGGGTGATCCTGGAGGCTGGCGTGCCATTCGTCGAGATTCCCCCCATCCCCGAGGACTTTGACGGGATCGTTTGTTTGTCGCATGACGTCGATCACGTCGGGATCCGCCATCACAAGGCGGATCACACGATGCTCGGATTCCTGTACCGGGCGACTGTCGGGTCGTTGGTCAACCTCATGCGCGGGCGGCTCACCGCACGGCAGGTCCTAAAGAATTGGCGGGCGGCCACCTCGCTGCCGGCCGTCCACCTCGGTTGGGCACGAGATTTTTGGTACCAATTCGACGCCTATCTGGCCCTTGAAAACGGTCGGCCGTCCACCTTCTTCGTCATTCCCTGGCCGGGAGTCGCCGGCCAACGGGCTCCGGGCACCCAGGCGGCAGCTCCCAGCACTCGCGCCGCGAAGTATGATGCCTCGTCCCTCAAGCCGTATTTCGATCGACTGAGGTCCGCGCATTGCGAGCTCGCCTTGCATGGGCTGGACGCCTGGAACGATGCGGCAAAAGGACAGGCCGAAGCCGCCGTGATCGCGGACGTGGGCAGAGGGACCGAGCGCGGCGTCCGCATGCACTGGCTGTATTTTGACCGCGATTCGCCCGCCCATCTGGAAGCGGCCGGCTTCACCTACGATTCCACCTCCGGCTACAATGAGGCCATCGGCTTTCGCGCGGGCACCGCACAGGTCTTTCGCCCGCTGGGCGTGACGCGCCTGCTCGAACTGCCCATGCACGTGATGGACACCGCGCTTTTCTATCCATCCCGCATGAACCTCGCCCCGGCCGAGGCGTGGTCGGCCACCACCGCCCTGATCGACAAAATACGACGCCTCGGCGGCGTCCTGACCATCAACTGGCACGACCGCAGCCTGGCCCCCGAAAGGCTTTGGGATGATTTTTACCGCCACCTTCTGACCCACTTGGACGCGCGGCAAAACTGGTTCGCCACCGCCGGCGACACCGTGGCGTGGTTTCGTCGACGTCGTGCAGCCCGCGTGGACGATGTCGAGTGGGAGGGCGATACCGTTCGCGTGAAGGCCACCGTTCCTTCGGACATCCACCCTCTCCCCGGATTGCGCCTCCGCGTCCATCGGCCCCATCGGGCAGCCGTCGACGTTCCACTCCAGGAGCAGGTGGTTGTGCGCGAGGTGGGACGAGACCTCCCGGGCTCGTAGGCGGTGGGCGCGTCGATGAAGGAGCCCAGGTTGCCATGGTCTGAGACGGCGTGTGGGGAAGCGCGAGACGGTCTGCGAAAGGAAACGTCCTCCCGCGCGAACACCCACCAAGTCGATGTGGGCTTGGGGGTATGGAATGTCTTCACCGCCTACGCGCCCTGAGGTCGCGTCCCACCTCAACGCATGCTTTAAATTATGAAATCCACACCACTCACGCTCGCCCAATTCGGCTGCGGCTATTGGGGGCCGAACCTGTTGCGCAATTTTTCCGCGCTGCCGGATACCCATGTGAAATACGTTGTCGATGCCATGCCTGAGCGGCGGGCGTTTGTTGAGGCGGGTTTTCCGCGGACGCGGGCGGTGGCGGACACGGCGGAAGTGCTGAACGATCCAGCGGTGGATGGCGTGGTGATCGCCACGCCGGCCGGCACCCACTTCGATTTGGCCCGTCAGGCGCTCGAAGCCGGCAAACACATCTTTGTCGAAAAACCCCTGGCCACCACCGTGGCCGAGGTCGACGCCCTGGCCCGTCTGGCCTCCGACCGCCAGCGCGTCGTCATGGTCGGTCACACGTTCATCTACAATGCCGCGGTGCGGCACGTGAAACAGTTGATCGATTCCGGCGAGCTCGGCGACATCCGGTACATCTACAGCCAGCGTCTCAACCTCGGCCGCATCCGGTCGGACATCGACGCGCTCTGGAATTTCGCCCCCCACGACATCAGCATTATCCAATACTGGCTCAACGACCCAGAGCCGCTCGCCGTCGCCCGCCAGGGCATGGCCTACATGCAGGACGGCATCGACGACGTCGTCTTCCTCAACATCCAGTACCCGCGGAAAGTCATGGCCAATATCCACGTCAGCTGGCTCGACCCCCAGAAAGTCCGCAAAATGATCGTCGTCGGGTCACGCCGCATGGTGGCCTATGACGACGTCGCCGACGAAAAAATCGCCATCTACGACAAAGGCATCGACCGCCGCGCCGTGGTCGGCGAACACATGGACTTCGACCACCCGCCTGCCCTCCAGTTCAACTACCGTACCGGCGCCATCGTCATGCCCGAAGTCAAATTCACCGAACCCCTCCGCGTCGAAGCCCAACACTTCGCCGATTGCCTCCGCTCCGGTGCCACCCCGCTCACCGGCCTCGACCACGCCCGCAAAGTCGTCGGCATCCTCGAGCGCGCTGGGGCGGCGGCGTTCACACGACCAGCGTAAAGCGCCGCCGCCCGGTTCTTGGATCTTGGTTCTTGGTTCTTGGTTCTTGGATGGCGGTTTTTTCTCAATGGGACGACTGAATAACCCTCCTGACTAACTCGCGTGTAACCATCTCAGTACCAACGGTTCGATTTTTCACGAGTTACTCCCGGTTCCACACCCAAACTTGCGCGGGTTCTTATGCTAAAAAAGACGATGGAAAAACCTCGACAATCACTAAACACACTAAAAATCATTGAGTTAGAACAAGCGGCCTGGTCATCCATCAAGTGGACGGCAATCGTTGGGCAATACCCTTGTTTTTCGTGTAGTGGGTGGGTCCCAACCCGGTGCCTGGGGTAAATTCGTGAAAATCAAAAGAATGAGCTACACGCGTTACGGACTCTTGGCCGAAGAGGCCCGCGGAAATTCCTAATCCTCACGGACCACCGACCACGGACCACTGACCACTGCCGCCCGCCGCAACCCTCCGCCCCAAGTCCTCTCCACGGCCCCGGCCCATTCCCCGCCGTCACTTCAGTCCCTTTCGTCCTTTCCGTCCCTCACACCCAAGAAACCATCCGCATGCATCCTAAAAAGGGAAATTCTTTGGAAAAACAAGAATTATTAGAGGTTTGGCTTGACTCTATCGTCAACTAAGCGAGAATACCGCCCTCCTCCCATGATCAATGCCCTCAATCCTTGAGGCATTCGATAATTCCTTTCCTCCCAGATGGTCGCGAATTTTAAGCGACCGGCGGCGGCAGCTTGGACGTGAAACACGTTCTTGGTTCTTAGTTCTTGGTTCTTGGTTCTTGGTTAACAGGTGGGTAAGCGAGTGACTAATGTCTGATTGCAAGGATGGTTTTTGGCGAAAGGACTAAGCGAAGGGGCCCCTGGAGGAGGCCGAATCGACGGGATAGGTCGAGGCGAAATCCCATGAGCCGCAACCCTCAATGAGAGGTTCGTTCCGCCCTACGGAAACCCCAAAGCCTTCCACCGCCGAGTTCGTCCAAGCGACTCGCCGGCCCCTCCCAAACCAAACACGAAGAACGAAGAACGAAGAACGCCGCAGGCAACCAAGAACCAAGAACGAAGAACGCCGCAGGCAACCAAGAACCAAGAACCAAGGACCAAGCACTAAGAACAATGTCCCCCACCCTCAAATCCTGCGCCATCAAAGACGTCACCTTTGGCGAGCGAGTGACCGTGATCGAACCGGCGAATCTCTATGGCTGCACGATTGGCGACGACACCTTTATCGGGCCGTTCGTCGAGATCCAGCGGGGGGCGGTGATCGGGAAGCGGTGCCGGATTCAATCGCATGCGTTCATCTGCGATCTGGTGACCATTGGCGATGACTGTTTCATCGGGCATGGCGTCATGTTCACCAACGACCTTTTTGCCATCGGCGGTCCGGCCAAAGGCCGTCAGGACTTGTGGAGACCGACCGTGCTCGGCCACCACGTCAGCCTCGGCAGCAATGCCACCCTTCTCCCGGTCACCATCTGCGACCACGTGGTCATCGGCGCCGGCGCCGTCGTCACCAAAGACATCACCCAGCCAGGCATCTACGCCGGTAATCCCGCGCGTTTGTTGCGGGCGTTGCCCGGCTGAAAGGCGCGGGATTGCTGTTCTTGGTTCTTGGTTCTTGGTTCTTGGTTCTTGGTTCTTGGTTCTTGGTTCTTGGTTCTTGGTTCTTGGTTGGGTGAATTACGAGAATTCTTGGGCGGCCAAGGGTGAGAGGTGTTCTCGTTATCGAGGATGGCATTTGCGGAGATAAACGATCAAGCCGCCGATTCTGGATTTGATGACACGAATTATTTCCGCAAGTGCGACAAACTGCTCCTCAGTGAGATAGCCTTGATCCAAAGCCACGTAGAGTTCGCTATGGACCTCGGTGGCCGACCGCTGAGCGTATCGAAGAAATCGTGCGAAATCAACATTACTGCCCGAGTCGAAGCCTTCGGCGATGTTGTGCATGATGGAGCCGGCCGCTTTTCTAATCTGGTCCTTCAGACCCAAATCGCGACAAAATCGTCCGGAACCCGACAGGGCGTAAATCTCCTTGCTCAACTGCCGCGCCATGCGCCAGCTCTCGATGTCCTCAAATCGTCTGATGGTCATATGGGTGGTGCGTGATCGACCTGCAGGAGAACGCCACCTGATGCGCTGCCCTTTCAGTTATTCGCTGCAGGGCCATCACGGTTCGTCAGCCCAACCTCTCCGGTAAAGAGTTCTCCCAGTAGCCGCCTATCGCGAAATTCTTGGATAACCAAGAACCAAGAACCAAGAACTACGAACGAAACCCATGCGAATTCCCTTCGTCGACCTCTACGCCCAGTACCTCACGATCAAGCCGGAGATTGATGCCGCGATGGCGGCGGTCATTCGCGATTCGGCGTATGTCCGCGGACCGCAGGTCGAGAAATTCGAGCAGGCGTGGGCGGCCGCGCTGGGGGTCGACCACTGTGTCTCGTGCGCCAATGGCACCGATGCCATTTACATCGCCATGCGCGGGCTCGGGCTCAAGCCCGGCGACGAAGTCATCACCACCGCCCATTCGTGGATCTCGACATCCGAAACCATCACCCAGGCCGGCGGTCGCGTCGTCTTCTGCGACACCCAGCCCGACACCTTCACCATCGACCCCGCCCTCATCGAGGCCAAAATCACCCCGCGCACGGTCGGTGTCATCCCGGTCCACCTCTACGGCCAGCCCGCCGACATGGACCCCATCCTGGCCATCGCCCGCAAACACAACCTCTGGATCATCGAGGATTGCGCCCAAGCCCACCTCGCCCGATATAAGGGCCAACTCGTCGGCACCTTCGGCCACGCCGCCACCTTCTCGTTCTACCCAGGCAAAAACCTCGGCGCTTACGGCGACGCCGGTGCCCTCGTCACCAATGACCCGAATCTCGCCGATTGGTGCGCCACCTACGCCCGCCACGGCGGCAAAGGCGAACATACCATGGAAGGCATCAATAGCCGCCTCGACGGCCTCCAAGCCGCCATCCTCAACGTCAAACTCCCCCACCTCCAGAAATGGACCGAGGCCAGACAACGCCTCGCCGCCCAATACTCAGCCCTCCTCGCTGAAAGGCCAGGCCTCACCACCCCGCCCACCGCCCCCGACCGCTCCCACGTCTTCCACCTCTACGTCGTCCGCATCCCGTCGCCAGCCGGCTCCGGATCGCCTTCGGCCGCTCGCGACGCCGTGCAGAAACACCTCAAGGACAATGGAATTTCCACCTCTCTGAACTACCCCAAAGCCCTCCCGTTCTACCCGGCGTACACGTACTTGGGTCATTCCCCACAGGATTTTCCCGTCGCCCACCGCCACCAGTCAGAAATCCTCTCGCTCCCGCTCTACCCGGAAATGACCGAAGAAATGCTCCACTCCGTCGCCGATTCCCTCCGAATTGCCCTCGCGCCGTCCGACACATTGATTGCTGCCCATTGAGGGCATGAATTGCGTTGACTGCGGAAACTATATGTACTATACTTGTCTAAGGCAAACTCCTAAGTTTTTGCCTTTCCGCCCCTCCCAAGGCCAAGAACCCTTTGGCGAAACCCCAATCCGCCAGAACCAATGACCCAGATTCCGATTGAGTCGCGTTGCAAGCGCGCTCCTGATCCTACCGTACCGCGTCCGCGTCGTCCACCCACTCAGCGCCTCTCGACCCTGCTTTCATTGCTGGCACTGAGCTGGCTAGGTGGCGAGACTTCCCAAGCTTTGGAACGACGGGCCGCCAGCGCCAATAGAGCCGATGTTGGCGCCGCATTTGCTCAGTGCAACAACGGCGACACGCTCATCATTCCCGCAGGAGTCGTTACATGGGACACGAATCTTCACATTAACAAGAACATAAATATTCAGGGTGATGGCGTTGGTAAAACCATAATAATCGACGATATTGATAAGACGCTCGGATCAAGTGGAAACAGCAATTGGAATGAAAGTGCATTTTCCTTTGCGACTCCTACGTCATCGCTCACTAGATTGAGTGGAATAGAATTCAGATCGGGCTCACGCCAAAGCTCGTACTCAACTGGAATCATACAAACGGAAGCCTCCGCGCAGTTTGTAATCGAACACTGCAAGTTTGATAAACTTAACAGACGAGCACTCTATTTCTGGGGAGGTAGCATAGGAGTCGTGAGTAAATGCGACTTCCACTTAATCTCTGGAGTCCAAGCAATTGTTTTCTTTCAATCAAATCTGAATGGTGGAAGTTATGGTGACGGTTCTTATGTCAACTCTCCAGATTATGGTGCCCTGGGCGCAGTATATGTAGAAGACTGCACTATCCATGGTCATACGGATGGCGGACTCAATATGACGGACGGATTCTCAGGCGCAAAGTTCGTAATTCGTTTCAACACAATAAAAGAAATTGGGGTCGGAGTACACGGAACCGAGAGTACAAACAGACACAGGGGTGCTCGGGCGCTCGAGGTTTACCACAATAACTTCATCGACGAATCCGGAAGACCTGACTATGCACTCATAGAGCTCCGAAGTGGGTGCGGCAAGTTTTTCAACAATACGGCAACCGGTCAGTGGTCCCATGATTTTGTATTGACTAATTATAGGAATTGGGCGGCCTTCCCGCCCTGGGGTGGGGCAGATGGCACCATGTTGTGGGACAAGAATGACACTAGTGATGGTGCGGCTACACCAGGTGGTGCAGGGGATGGGGTTTTCGAGAAGGGTGTGAGTACTAACCAAAACGGGCTGGGCTGGGCTGAAGCAAGAGGCATCACTGTCAGCCAAACAGGATCAACGCTAACTGCATCCAAGCCAGTTTTCACGGCCCAGCATGTTGGCAAGTCGCTTAGCATTGCTTGGTATGCGGGATTTGCGACCAATCGAAAGATAATATCGGTCGTTGATGCATCAACCGCCACAGTTTCACCAAGTGGCACTGTGACCACAAAGCCATTTATTATAGGCGATCAGAATTCTTTGCAGGATTCCACAAAGAACTGGACTCCGGGCCAGTGGATTGGCTTTACGCAGCGGGATGTATCCCAAGAGTTTGTGGCTGGTCCAAGCAATACAAGAAGGGTCACCGTCACAGGCGCCAATTGGAGCGTGAATCAGTGGTTCTATTGGACGGCCACAAGAGTAACGGATGGACACAAGGCGGTTGTTTCCGGGAATACCGCGGACACCTTAACATTCTCACCAAACGGAGCAGCCATCGTGTTTTCTGCAGGCGATAAGTTTTATCTAAGTCGAGCTAGCGAGATCATTGATAGTACTGCTACGACGTTGGTGACCAGTGGGCAGGGGGTTACCATGCCCGATTATACTTATGCTCGAGGAGTATCTTACGAAATCAGGAAAGTCGATCACGCACTTGATCAACCCGGACGTGGTAGAACCAGTGCACTCAACCCTCCTGGTACGATAAACATCCAACCCCAGAACCTAAACCAGCAGCTTGATCCGATCTACTCGTGGGGAAATCAAAAGAACGGAATTCCGTTTGGGTTTAACATTGCGCAACGGACGATCAAGGAGAATCGAGAATTTTATCGATCGAAGCCCGATTTTGACGGCACCTCGGGGATGGGGGTTGGGCCCATTGCAGCGAGACCGCGGCGGTGTGTGCCTGGTGTGGCGTACTGGGCGACTGATGAGGGCGAGTGGAATAGCAAGAATGGCACCACCCGTGATGGGCGATTGTATGTGGCAACCGCCACTGATACTTGGACGCTAGCATACACGCCGCTTCCCTATCCGCACCCTCTCCTACAGTCAACGCCGGCGTCGGAGAAGAAGCCAGGGCAAGTAAAAAACGTCCAGGCATCATCAGAAGTTACCCAATAGCGAATATCGCGGTTCATCACGGAAATAGACGCACTTACGAAGCAAAATCTATGGGAGGTCAGTAAAATTAAACTTAGCCTTATAACTGGCGGCTCCGGATTCATCGGCGCGCAGGTGGTGGAAGCGCTCCTCCGTCGGGGAGAACGGAAGTTGCGTTGTCTGGTGCGGCAGCGAAGCGGGGCTGGGCGGCTGGAAGACGCTTTCGGGCGGCATGGTGCTGTCGGGCAAGCTGAGATTGTTCAGGGCGATCTATTGTCGATGGGCGATTGTCGAAAGATCGCCGCTGGGGCGTCCACGGTGGTGCATTTAGCTGCCGGCATGGACAAGTCTTTTGCCGGCGCGTACATGAACTCAGCGTTGGCTACCAGGAATCTCATTGAAGCGTTTCTGGAGTTCGGGGAGCTGGGAGGGCGCTTTGTGTTGGTGAGTTCGTTCGCGGTGTACAGTCCGTTGGGGGAGAAGCGAGGCGAAGTGTTGGACGAAGCGTGTCCCTTGGAGGACCGGCCGATGGAGCGGAATGACGCGTATGGATTCGGGAAGCTGCAGCAGGAGGAGATGGTAAAGGAGTATGGTCGGACGCGGGGATTGAAGTACGTGCTTCTGCGGCCGGGGGCGGTTTTCGGGCCCGGGAAGCCGGCGTTGACCGGGCGGGTGGCGATCGGCACGTTTGGATTTCCGATTCACTTGGGCGGAACGAACCGGATTCCATTCACCTATGTAGAGAATTGTGCCGAGGCCATCGCGTTGGCGGCGGTGACGCCGGGCATTGACGGAGCGATCATGAATGTGGTCGACGATGACGTACCGACGAGCCGCGAATTTTTCCGCGAATACAAGCGAGCGACCGGCAAGCGGTTTTCCCTCAGCGTTCCCTACCCGGTGACGGCGGCCGGCTGCCGGCTGTGGGAGTGGTATTCGAGGAAATCGGGCGGCCAGTTGCCCCCCGTGTTCAACCGACGCCGGTGCGCGGCGGAATGGGGCGGCCATCGGTATTCGAACCAATGCCTCAAGGACACCCTGGGGTGGAAACCCACGGTCCCGATGCGGGAGGCCATGGATCGCTATTTTGCCGCCCTCGCTGAGAAGCGTGCCACGATGTAAGGATGGCGGCGTTCTTGGTTCTTGGTTCTTGGTTCTTGGTTCTTGGTGATGGATGGGAGCGAGGCGTTTCATTAGGGGTATTGTCGGTGATGAGATGGGCCTTCCACGCGAAAAACATCCCAAAGCCTTTGTTTCTCATTCATCGCCTCCACCTACCTAGATGCCCACCCAGGCATTCGTCCGGGCGCCCGCGCCCCCCTATCCCTTATTGCTTCTACCCATGACCCATCACAAACCAAGAACCAAGAACTAAGAACCAAGAACCAAAATGCTGAAAGTTGCGCTCATCGGCTGCGGAAAGATCGCGGACCAGCATGTCCAGGCGATCGGGCGGCTGGAGGGGAGTCGGGTGGTGGCCGTGTGCGATCGCGAGCCGTTGATGGCGAAACAACTGGCGATTCGCTTTGGCATACCGGGCGTGTTCAGCGACGTCGGCGAGATGATGCGGGAGGCGAGACCCGATGTCGTCCACATCAGCACTCCGCCGCAAAGTCACTTTCCTCTCGCCTGTCAGTGTCTGGAGGCCGGGGTTCATGTGTACTTGGAAAAGCCGTTCACGGTGACGGCCACGGAGGCGGAACAGGTGGTCACCCTCGCGCAGGAAAAGGGAAAGCTCATTACGGCCGGCCATAACCTTCAGTTCACGCCCGAGATGCTGGCCATGCGAAAGTTGGCCGGAACCGGATACCTCGGCGGAAAACCAGTGCACCTCGAGAGTCATTTTTCGTACAGCCTGGAGGATACCAGCTATATCGGTCCCGTGCTCGGCAGCCCAAACCACTGGGTCCGACAGCTGCCAGGCCAGTTGTTTCATAACATTCTCAGCCACGGAATTGCCAAGCTGGCGGAATTCCTGGGTGACGACACGGCCGTTCTCCACGCCAGCGCCCACCAAAGCCCCCGACTGGCCGCGCTCGGCGGACAGGAGGTGAAAGATGAGTTACGGGTGCTGATTCGCGACGCGACCGGCACGACCGCTTACTTCTGCTTCTCCACCCAACTTCGCCCAGGGCGGAATTCCTTCCTCGTCTGCGGTCCGGCCCAGAGTCTGACCGTCGACCACGCGAGTGGCTCGATCGTCCAGCACCAGAACAAATCGGCCAAAAGCTACTTCACCTTCGTCCTCCCGCCGATCCGCCTCGCCGTCGAGTGGCTCAAAAATGCCCTGCGCAACGCTTGGAACATTGCCCGGTGGCGCTTGCATCAGGACGCCGGTATGAAAGAACTCATCGGCCAGTTTCATCAGGCGGTGCGCACCGGTGGTCCCCCACCCATCCCGTATCGCGAAATCCTGCTGACGGCGCGGATCATGGACGAGATTTTTGCACAAATCACCGCACCTGCGGCGGGGGAGAGGTGATTTGTGGTTCTTGGTTCTTGGTTCTTGGTTCTTGGTTCTTGGTTCTTGGTTCTTAATGGCATTGAAGCAAGCTTTTGTCGGTAGTGTGAAGATCGAGTTTGGGAAAATGACAATTCCCTACCCAAGCGAGTCATGCATGTGACGTGTGGTTTCTCGCGAGTTGAACCAAGAACAAAGAACCAAGAACGACGAACATGCCTATGAACTACGTCCTGATCACCCCGGCCCGGAACGAGGAAGCGCTGATTCATAAGGTGCTGGACTCGGTGACGGCGCAGACGCAGCCGCCGCTGAAGTGGGTCATTGTCGACGACGGCTCGAGCGATCGGACGGCGGAAATCGTGCGGTCGTATGCCGATCGCTTTCCGTGGATCGAGTTGGTCCAGCGGGCGCGGCATGTCGACCGGAATTTTGCGGGCAAAGTGCACGCGTTCAACGCTGGGTTCGAGCGGGTTCAGGGGTTGGCGTATGATGTCGTGGGAAATCTGGATGCGGATTTATCGTTCGATCAAGGCTACTTCGAATATTTGATGGCACGATTCGCCGAGGATCCGGGATTGGGGGTGGCCGGCACACCCTTTACGCAGGATGGTGGGTATGATTCGGCGCGGGATAGTTTTGAAGGCGAGAGTTACGTGGCGGGGGGTGCCCAGATGTTTCGGGCGGCCTGCTTTCGCGAGATCGGCGGCTACACTCCCAATCCAGGTGGCGGCGTCGATTGGATCGCCGTCATGACCGCGCGCATGAAAGGCTGGAAGGTCCGGTCGTTCGCCGAAAAACGCTTTCATCATTACCGCACTTTGGGGACAGCCGAAACGTCGCCGCTCGGGGCCGCCTTCCAGTACGGCGAACGCGCCTACTTTCTCGGTGGCTCGCCCGTGTGGCAGTCGGTCCGCAGCCTGTACCGAATGGCCAAGAAACCGTATGTGTTAGGCGGCATTGCCCTCTTCGCGGGTTACAGCTGGGCGGCCGTGCGCCGGGTCAAACGCCCTGTCTCCCCCGAAATGATGCGGTTCCACCGGCACGAGCAAATGCAAAAGCTGAAAACCATTGTCGCCACCGTGCTGCGCGGCCAGAAAGTCGACAGCTTCTCGCTCGCCTCCGCCAGCCGGAAGGGATAAGCGAGACCGATTTATGCCGAAGCACCGGTCATTCTGGGACTGCTGCGAGCATCGCAGCTCTAGCGGGCGAAAGCCCATTCTGAATCGGGGCATTCCGCCCGTGCTTCAAGGCAAATGCCTTCCGCAGAAGAGGCGTTCCGCCTGAAGAGCTGGAATGCTTCCAGCAGTCCCAGGGCCTGTGGCTTCTCTAAGCCAATGCTTTATATGGAAAACTCTTCAGAGAGATTGGCAAATTCTGGGACTGCTGCGAGGATCGCAACTCTAGCGGGCGAAAGCCCATTCTAAACCAGGGCATTCCGCCCGTGCTTCAAGGCGAATGCCTATCGCAGAAGAGGCGTTCCGCCTGAAGAGCTGGAATGCTTCCAGCAGTCCCAGGGCCTGTGGCTTTTCTAAGCCAATGCTTTATCTGGAAAACATTTCGCCGAGAGAATGGCAAATTCTGGGACTTCTGCGGCAAGCATTGCCCCTCTAGCGGGCGAGAGCCCATTCTAAATCGGGGCATTCCGCCCGTGCTTCAAGGCAAATGCCTATCGCAGTCGGGGCGTTCCGCCCGAAGAGCTGGAATGCTTCCAGCAGTCCCAAAGCCCGCGGCTCCTCCAGCATCCACATCACTTCGGAACAAGTAATCCCCTAGCACCTATACGGCGAGAACCAAGAACCAAGAACCAAGCACGAGCACCCCTTTGCAAACCCAGAACCAAGAACCAAGAACCAAGAACTTCTTGGAAGCGAAGCATGATGCTGTGAGCGATTCGCTGTCCGCGACGCTCAAGCGTTTCGCCACATGGCTCGACTCCCATGGCGAAACGTCCTGGGACCACCAGTCGTATTTTGCGGGCGGGTATGGGGCATGGGCGAAGGGGTTGTACTACCGCCACAAGCTGTTGGGCACGGCGGCGGTGTCGCCGATGATTGTCTCGGAGGCGGTTTTTCCCTCAGCGCGGCGATTGTTTCATCACCGGACGCGATTTCCAATCGCCGATGCGCATTACGCCATGGGGTTTGCCTATCTGTACCAGGCCGACCGCGACGATCAGTACCTCCAGCGCGCGATCCATTTTCTGGAGGAGCTGAAAAAATCGCGGAGCCCGGGTTACGACGACTATTGCTGGGGGTATCCGTTCGATTGGGTCACGCGCAACGGGACGATCGCCGCCCACACTCCCTTCATCACGACCCTGCCTTACGTTTACGAGGCGTTCCACCAAGTGTACACGCTCGACGCCCGCCCCGAATGGCGCGCGGTCATGGAATCGATCGTCCGGCATGCCACCACGGTCATTCGGGACTTCCAGACATCCCCCACCGCCAGCTCCTGCACCTACGGCCCGCATGACGAGAAAGGCGGTGTGATCAACGCTTCCGCCTACCGCGCCTTCCTCCTCACCCACGCCTCACAGTTTTTTGACGACCCGCGACTCTGGGCCATCGCCGAACGGAATTTAAACTTTGTCCTGGAGAACCAACAGCCCGACGGCTCGTGGCCGTATGCCGTCGACGGCGTGCGCGACTTCGTCGATCACTTCCACACGTGCTTCGTCATGAAAGCACTGGCGAAAATCCACTCGATCACCGGACACCGGAGGACGTTGGACGCGCTCGGTCGCGGGGTGACCTATTATTTGAACAACCTCTTCGACACTGACGGGCTGCCCAAACCCTTCTCTGTCGCCCCGCGCCTCACCGTCTACCGGCGCGAACTGTACGATTGCGCCGAATCCATCAACCTTTGCCTCCTCCTCCGCGATCGATTCCCGTCCATGGGCGAAAAGTTGGACGTCGTCGTGCGCGGCATCCTCGCGGATTGGATCCAGCCGTCCGGCGCCTTCCGCGCCCGTCAACTCCGCTTCGGATGGGATAACACCCCCATGCATCGGTGGGCGCAATCGCAGATGTTTAGAAGCTTGGCGCTTTGTCGCTTGGCGCTGCATCAGCGGGAGCAATAAGGCGCCAAGCTTCGTTCTTCGTTCTTGGTTCTTCGTTCTTGGTTTTCTGTTAAAAACATTGACACGCATGTTAGTGATTTCCTTGCGGCATTTTCGGATGACCACTGATTACTGATTACTGATTACTGATTACTGATTACCGCTTTCACCAGCTGCCGACCGCTGACCTCCGACCTCCGACTGCCGACCTCTGTTGCGACTGTTTTGATCAATGCTTTGTCTCGAGGTGAATGAAATGGTGGGTGTGCCGGTGGATATTCGGTGGGGCGGGAGCGTGCTGACGCGGTTTCGCGGCCACGTGAGTCGTGAGCCGGGGCGGGTGGGGGCGGTGGGGCGCGGGCTGCAGTTCACCTATGGCGAGCTGGATGCGACCAGCGACGGATTGGCTCGGGAATTACGGCGGGGTGGACTGACGGATGGGCAGGTGGTGGCGATTGTCGCCGAGCGCAGCCCGCTTTTGACCATCGGCTTGCTGGGGGTGCTGAAGGCGGGAGGGGTTTTTCTGATCATCGACCCCAAGCACCATGAACGCCGGTTGGTCGAGTGCCTGGCTTACGCGCGGCCGAAGTTCATGGTCAACTTGGCCGGCGATCAGCGACTGGTTCGCGGGCTGGCCGCATCGCTGGAACCGTTGGGGGCGCCATGTCTGTTCAGTGTGAGTCAGAGCGATGTGCAGGCGTGGGTGAAAAGCGTCGATTTGGATTCGACCGAGGCGTCATCGAGCCAAGACGCGGATGCGGATCGCCTGATGTACGTGGCCTTTACCTCCGGCACGACCGGAGTTCCCAAGGCGGTGTGGGGGAACGAGGGGCCGGTGGCGCACTTTTTCGATTGGCAGTCGCAACGTTTTGGTCTCGATCCTGACGACCGGGTGAGCGTCCTCAGCGGTCTTTCCCATGATCCGTTGCTGCGGGATGTGCTGATGCCGCTGTGGACGGGGGCGTCATCCTGGTATCCGCCGGATGATGTGTATACGGTTCCAGGATCGCTGTACGAGTGGCTGCGCGAATCGGAGATCAGCGTCATGCATCTGACCCCCAGTTTGGGACAATTGCTGCTGAACATCCCGAGTTCCTACGGAATTCCGCAGCTCCCGCGCCTCCGGCAGGCATTTTTTGGCGGAGAGCCGCTCCATCGTGGCTTGGTCGATCGCTTCCGGTCGCTGGCGCCCCAGACCCGGGTCGTCAATTGTTACGGGGCCACCGAAACCCCGCAGGTGATGGCGTGTCATGTCATCGAACCGGGAGAGGCTTCCGAGGTCGCGGATTCCGAATTAATTCCGATTGGGACGGGCATAGACGGGGTGGAACTGCTGGTGCTCGATGCCGAGGGCCAGCCGTGCCGGACGGGCGGATCCGGTGAACTGTGCCTCCGCACGGCCTATCGCGCGGCCCGAGTCGAGTCGATCGAGGCGCCGACCGCGGATCAAGGTTCGGGGAACCGTTCCCAGGAATCATCGGCGGGCGGCCTCTACCGAACCGGCGACTTCGGTCGCCGACTGCCGGGAGGCGAGGTGGAGTGCCAGGGCCGTCGCGACCGGCAGATCAAGGTCCGTGGGTTTCGCGTTGATTTGTCGGAAGTGGAACGTGCGGCGCGGCAGTGTCCGGGTGTGGTGCGCTGCCTGGCCGATGCCGGGCAGCCACAGGGTTCCGAGCCGCTGACAATGTGGGCGGCCGGGGAAGCTGGTGGTCCGCTCACCAACGAGTCATTGCGCGGCGCTTTGGTCGCCATGGTGCCGGACTACATGGTCCCGGCCCGGATTCATGTGGTGGAATCTTTTCCGCTCACGCCCAATGGCAAAATCGACCGGCAGCGGCTGCTAGCAAGCACGGTCGCAGATAATGACGAAGTGAAAGCCTCGATGCCCCGCGGATCCGACGACTCGCTGAAAGCGCAGCTCCGGTCGTGGCGGCTCGCCGCCCCCGACAATCGCCTCCTGCCGATCGATTCACTTCGGATGGTCGAACTGGCCTGCCAACTGGAGAATAGCTTCGGTGTGCGCCTGCGGTTGGCTGACATCCAAGCATGCCGGTCGTTAGATGACTTGGCGCACAAGATCCAAGGCGAGGTGCCAGCCCCTGAGGCCACGGTGCCAGTGCCCCCCGCGGCGGCGGTCCCTCGACCGCAGCCCCGATGGAAACCACGATGGATGCCACGCCATGAAGATCCGGTGCGCGCCATCGCCAATCGAGTGTTTCAGCTCGTGGCGCGAGTCGCCCCGGATGGCCTCCGCATCAAACTGCACCGCTGGCGGGGTGTGCGCATGGGGTCCCGGATCTCGATCGGCTATGACACCATCGTTGAGACCGGCTTTCCTCGAATGGTGCAGATCGGCGATGACGTGAACATCGGCATGCGCGTCACCATCATCGCCCACTTCCGGGGTATGGAGCGCGGCGATCTCGATTCGCCGACCGTCGTCATCGGCAACAAAGTCTTTGTCGGACCAGGAGTCATGATCCTTCCCGGCGTGACCATCGGTGAGGGGGCTGTGGTCGCCGCCGGCAGCGTGGTCACCAGCGACGTGCCCCCGTATACCTTCGTTCAGGGCAATCCCGCCCGTCCCGTGGCCCGCTGTGGCGTCGCCCTCTCCGGTCCCACCAGCTACGCGGAATTCGTCGATCAGCTTCAGCCGTTAGATTCGTAAATTGGGAAGTTCTGGGACTGGGAATTCTGGGACTCCTGCGGGAATCGCAGCTCTAGCGGGCGATAGCCCCTCTGAACTGGCGCGTTCGGCCGCGTCCCTGGAGTTTATACATTCTCGTACTTCACTGGCGGAACGACGCTCCAAGTGAAGGAGCGAAGGCAGCATTAAGGTGGGACGCGACCTCCCGGGCGCGTAGACGGAGGAGGCGTACAATCTAAGAATGGTCTCCACTGCTCGAGTGATGGTCGCGTGAATAACCCGGAGAGGATTTGACCATCGGGCCCATTGGGGCTTCCACCCACGATTGATTTCCCTCGCATTGGGCACTGTTTGAGAAGGGGAAAGGGAGGTCCTTTCTCCACGCTCCCACCGCCTACGAGCCCGGGAGGTCTCGTCCCACCTCCAGC
>JBJXFS010000148.1:0-9709 GCA_046155625.1 Verrucomicrobiales bacterium
CCCCGCCCCCGGACGCACACCCCCCCCCGGGGTCGCACCACCAGCCTCAAAAAATCCCCCCCAGGAATAATTGACGTCAGGGGTCAGTTTTAATTGTCGCTGAGGGAATTTTTAATTGTCGCTGGACAGCATGGTCCCTGGACAAGATGCCAGACGGGTGGAGTGGACCTGGAGATGGGTAATAAGACACCCGTACTTGGCTCGGTCCTCAACCCCAGACCAAAAGGTGGACCGAAACGGTGCTAGGCCAGAAGCAGGGCGGGCGAAACGGCTTTACCAGGGCCGCGGAAAATGAATAGAGAGTTAGAGCCGATCACAATGAGGGCACTCACCCTGGTCGGCTACACGTGGCAGAGAGGTGGGCCATGCGGCGCGGCGTAACTGTTCATGCCGCAGATCTGCGGCTGTCGGCTCCAGGGATGAACTGTCGCGGCGGGCGGCTCAGGCTTCGGCGTACAGGAGGCGGGCGCCACGGTGGCCGTGCAGCCAGTGGCGCTTCTTGGCGCGTGCCCAGGCGCGCAGTCGGTCAAGCTTTCCGACCAATCGATGAAAGAGGCCGCCGTAGCGGGCGACATTCTCGGCCCACGCCTCGACATCGAGATCCAGGCGTTGAAGAATCGGGGCCAGCTCATCTGATATCCGGCCGCGTTTATCGGCCCGCAGCTCGCGACCGGTCCAGTCCAGCAATTCGAGATAGTCCTCCACTTTCATATCCGAGAGCCATTTGGCGCCGCGTTGACCGCAGGCGCCTTTCGCTCGCGTCAGTTCGGAGGCCACTGGGGCCTCGAAATCGACGGATAGGGTCTCCTTGGCTCCGAATCGGACCAGCCACCGGTCACGGCCCATTTCGGCACGCGCTTGCGCGATGATCGGCTCCTGGGCAGGAGTCGGTACCGCGGGCGCGGCGGCCAGTTGTCGACGTGCCCGAGCCGCGATGGTCCGATCCTGACCGCTCGTGAAGGGGCTCTCCTCGGGTGACGCGGCCATCCCGGCGCGCACTGGATTCAAGTCCACATAGGCCATGCACGTCAACAACGCTCCCTCGTCCTCAAGCCGCTGGCACTTGAACCGCCCTTCCCAGAACCGTCCGGTGCACTCGTCCTCGCGATTGGCCCGACGAGCAATCGGCTCGTTCAAGCACCGCATGAACCAACTCAAGTCCGCCAGCCGTTCCCGGCACTGGGCAACCCGCCCCGGCTCCTGGCACAGCGCCAGAATCGCGGATTCATTGGGCGGTTGTCCCCGTTTGCCACCGGGGCCGGGAAAAAGCGTCAGCCACCGGCGCGCCACTTCGGCATCCGTCCAACCGCGAGCGCGCGCCAAATCGAGCCCCAGAATCACATGCAAATGGTTGGGCATCACAGAATAAGCATACACGTCGACGGCGAAGACATTGGCCAATTCCAGCACTCGATCCCTCACCCAGTCCCGTCGATGTTCAAAATCGCGGCCGGAATACTTGTCCCAGCCACACAAATAAGCGCGACGGACACACCTCGAAAAACAGTGAAACACCCCGCCCTCGGCGGGTTCGACTAATAGGCGGCGAGCAGTGGGCATATATCCATATGTACTCAGGCGAACATTATATCAAGCGAAATCTGCAGAATTTATTCGCCGCGAGACCCGAAGGAGGAGGATCGATAACGCCTCCAATGGCTTCATTCTCGCCATGCGTGCGCTACCCCAAGACACCCCAAGGCACCTGATGGGAACCACTCAAATCACGAACCAGGCGAATAACCGAGTGATTGCACGCCACGATCACCGTCCACCGCGCCTCAGGCCAAAAAAAAATGGGTGTCCGAGGTTTTTTCTAGGGCACTAAAGTGGGTGTCCAAGATCTTTCTCCTCAGGCGAGAAATCCGATGGGTGGCGTGGTGGTGGAGGGGGAGTAAAAATTTCCGATGTTTGGCAGGACGAGCGGCAGGTTTGTCGGGTTGACGCCGAGCCAGAGGGCCATTTCCGCGAAGAATTCGTCCACGCTGGTGGTTGGGATGAAGCGACCGCGTCCGGTGTCGAGCGGATTGATTTCCGGGCCGGAGTCGGGATTGACGGCGAGGCTTGGGTACTGGCCGTAGAGGCGTTTCCCGCGCACGGCGCCGCCGATGACGAACTGATTGCCGCCCCAGGCGTGGTCGGAGCCGCGGGCGTTGCTGGTGAGAGTGCGGCCGAAATCGGAGGCGGAGTAGATGACCACACGCTCCTGAACGCCCATGGCCACCAAGGCGTCCCAAAGCGCGCCGATGGCGGCGTCGACTTCTGGAAGCATGGCCTCTTGATTGGCCAGCACCTCGTTGTGGTGGTCCCAGCCGCCGCGGTTGACGAAAAACGTTTGGCGACAGGCGCCGAGTGCTTCGCGGCCGTTGATGGACCGGGCGACCATTTGCATTTGGCGGCCGAGCGCGGTGTTGGGGAAGGTGATATTGCCTGGAAGTGGCGGTCGGGTCGCGTCGTCGAACAGGGTGAACGCATCGCGGGCGGCGCGGCGTTTTTGGACGAATGTTTGCTGGAGCAGGTTGGTGTAATCGAGGGCGAGTTGGCTATCGATGGCGGCGGTGGCCGCCTGCGGGAACGGCTGATTCGGCTGCCATGTCTGCTGGTACGGCTGGAGGGCGATGGCCCCGCCCATCGGCTGCTGGGAGTTGCCGGCGCTGACGGCGTATTCGGCGACGGAGTGGCCGGTTTGCCAGACATTGCTGCCGTCGAGCGAGATATTCATCGACACGCGCGGATCGGCGTTGAGTTGTTTGATTAGATCCGCCATGCGGCCGGCCCATCCGATCCCGCTGCGGGCGTGCGGCACGCTTGTCTGCCATTGTTCGATTTGGTCGGAATGCGAGTACAGTCCGAGCGGCAGCCGTTTGAGGTTCTGGGCGACCTGGGCGCGGTTGGAAACGGGCTCGATGAGTGTGCCGACGTTGGCCACGAAAGCGGCGTCTCCCGCGGCGAAGCGGGCGGCCAGATTTGGCATGCGGTGGTGGACGCCGAACCTGCGTCCGGGGGTGTTTTCCGGCGCGATCTCGATCAATTGCGAGGGTGGCAACGCGAGGTCGGCGCGACTCGCCGCATATTCCGCATAAGGCGTCCCGCTGAAGGGGGCCAGCATGTTGAAGCTGTCGTTGCCGCCGGAAAAGAAGACGCAGACGAGCGCACGATACCCGTCGCTGGCCTCGGAGGCGGCCAGTTTACCGGTGACCGAAAGGTTGAGCAGGCTGCTGAGGACCGGGATCGAACTGACGGCGGCGCAACTGGCTTCACCGATGAACCGGCGGCGATTGAGGGTGCGGGGTGTCATGGGCGGATGGGGTAAGGGCGAGCGGGTTGGCGCGGCGGGACAACAAAATGGGGGCGGCAGCCGTTGTGCCCATTCCCTGCGAATCGGCGGCCGGGCAGGCGGGGTGTGGTGTGTCATTGGAGAACGTTAAAATCCGGCGAGGTGGCGATGAGATAGATGGCGAGGCGGAGGCGTTCTTTGGGCCATGTCCAGGTGGGCGATTTCACCCGGTCGAGGGCTTCGCGGATGATCTGGAACTGCTCAGGCCGCAGCGTGCCGCCGGTGAGGGCGAGGTCGAGTCGGCGCAAGAGCGGATCGGGGTCGAGCGGCGGCACATTGGGCTGGTCGAGGACGCGGCCTGACGAGTGAAAGGCGCCGGCGGGCACGTTCATCCGCATTTCCTGGTCGAGGTTCAGGCGGACGGCGCGCGACGCGCGGCCGCTCCCCCAGCGGTGCAGGTCACCGGTGATGGCATTCCAGAAGTAGTTGGCGCCGAGGTGCAGCGATGAATCGTTGGCGAGTTGGAATTCCGGCGCGACCAAGCCTTCCTGGGTGAGTGGTCCGGGCGGGCTGTAGCCGGGGAGGAAAAAATTGAAGACGCTGGGCGAGTTGAATGGTTGCTGGAGGTGGTCGAGGTTGAAGGCGTCGAGCGAGTAGAATCCGTCCTGGGCGGCGGCATTGAAGGCACGGGCGAGGTTGATGCAGCGGAGAAACGGCTCGCGCAGTTTGCCGAATCTCGGGTCCGTCAAGAACGCTGGGTCGCGGGCCTCGGGGTCGAGGAGAATCGCTTTGACCACGGCGCGCACGTCGCCGCGCACGCCGCTCCCGTTGTCGGCGAAGGCGGCGGCCACGCGGCCGATATAGGCCGGGCTGGGGTTGGAAGTGACAAGGCGTTGGATGAGTTGGCGCCCAATAAAGGGTCCGGTATTTGGATGGTGGAAAAGGTTGTCGATGGCGGCGTCGACATCGGCCAGCGTGGCGGTGCCCGTGTTTCCCGGGCTGGCGGTGCGGGCCGGCGTTGTTTGGCCGCGCAGGAGGGATTTGGGACCCAGGTCGTGCTCGGCGTCCCATCCTCTCATGGGCGAGAGGAAATCACGCGGCCACAGCCCGAAATTCTGGTTGGCGCCGCCAAACGCCAGCCCGGTGAACACGCGCGCGAATTCGGTGATGTCCGCGTTGGTGTACGTGGGGATCGGCTGGCCCGTCTCGTCCATCCGGCGGGTGCCGTCCGGGTTGAGCTCCCACAGCCCGATGGAAAAGAGCTGCATGATTTCCCGCGCGAAATTTTCATCGGGAAAAACGCGCGCCACCGGATCCGCTTTCCGGTTCCCAAGATGGCTGAGGTACAGGCCCATGCACGGGTGCAGCGCCACGCCGCGCAGCAGGTCACGGAAACTTCCGAAACTGTGCGTCAGCAGGTGGTCGTAAAAATGGGCCATCCCAACCGGCTCGACGGCCAAATCTTCCAGACGATCGGAGATGACAAAGATCTGGCTGAACGCGAACGCCACCCGCTGGCGCAGCGGATCGGGAAGCTGCGCCTGCTCGGGTGGGGCGTCCGGGCGCAGCAACGGCACCCCCATCGCCCGGTTCCACCACGCGTAATTCTTCGAGTCGCCGTAGATCTGCAGCGCGCTTTCGTTCTCCTCCGCCCATTCGACGAATGGCTGCAGCCGGCCAACCGGCCGTGAAAATTGATCGTCGATCCACGCGGCAAAACCGAGCGCCTGGACCCCCTCGACATTCTCCGGCACTTGATCGTCGTCGGCCGAGTCATCTTGATCCGGCCCAAAGGCCGCCTGCAACAGAAACCGGGCCGCCTCCTTTGCGCCAGGGGGTGAGGTCTCGGTTTCGTTCAGGAGCACAGCCGCCGCGGTGGCCACGGCCCCCACCGAATAGCTGGCGCCCGGCAGAATTGTCAGCGTGATCGATTCGGGCGGCTCCCCGTCGTCTTCATCAGTCACCGGCACCACCGTCACAAACGCCTCGCGCTGGCCCGCACCGAGACGCACCCCACCCCCCTCAGCCCCCCGGATTTCATAATCGACACCCGACACCGACTGCCCTCCCCACGCCACCCCCACTGTCAGCGGCTGCAGCCCGCCCGATCGGCGCACGACAAAAATCACCGGATCCGGCCACCGCTCGCTCGCCGTGTCGTCATACACACTGACCGTCACCGAATTCGCCGCAGTCAGGCCGGTCGTCGCCCGCACCAAGTCCGGTGTGTCGATCCGCTGCGTGTGGGCACTCACCGGATCGAATCCGATCAGCCACTCTTCCGCATTCGTCAGCCCGTCCCCGTCGCTGTCCCGATCCCCGACCGTCAGTCGAAAAAACCCCCGCGTCCCCGCAGGCACCTCAACCTCAGCCCACCCGCCCGCCTCGGTATCAACTGTCCCCACCGCGTCCCACCCACCCACCGCCAAATCAGGGCCTCCCTCCACCACATACCGCTTCCCTGCCACCGCCGACCACCCGATCCGCACACCCGTCCCCCCGCTCATCTCAAGCCCCATCTCAGGCCGCGAAAAATACGACCATGGGTCCGTGCCGAAATGACTCTCCACCCCGTTCGAATACCCGTCCCCATCCTCATCCCCAGCCGCCGCCAACCCCACCGCCCCATACGCCATCTCCCATAAATCGCTCCGACCATCACCATTCCCATCCAACCCCCACCCCCATCCGGCCCCACCCAGCCACCCCGCCAGCCCAATCATCAACCAGGCAGGTCGCGAAAAAAGAGGGTAAAAAATCATGGAGATTATAATAAATCCAATTTTCCATTAGTTCAATCAGATATTCCGAATGGCCAAATGGAGAGTTCCTGACGCCCTCAAGGGAGTGTTTCACTGCGAGTGGCGGTCTGTGGCCGCCATACCGACTCAGGCAACAACGCTTTCCACTCATTGCTTCGCCCTGACCGGCGATTCCGCCTCTTTCGGCGGTAGGCCAGCCCGATCTTACGCCCGGGCAAAATCCGCCACGGCGGTACCGCAAGAATCGGGAAAATCGCTTTGCGGGCGGGGTGATGCGGGTGTACTTATGTACGTCAAGTTTTTCTAAAACCAGAACTCCGCACCATGACTCGATTACTGTTCCTTTCGTTGTTGGCATGTGTGGCTTCCGGCGGCCTGTGGGCGCAGAGCGGTGGCACGAAGCCGGTATCGGACAAGAAATTGTCGGAGTTTTCGATCGGCGAGATCATTTCCGGCGATCCCGTTGAGTTGGACAAGTTGGAGGGGAAAGTGGTGGCGATTGAATTCTGGGGCCGATTGTGAGGCCCCTGCCTGGCCGGCATGCCCCAGTTGGTGGCACTGGACAAGCGGTACCGGGACAAGGGATTTCGGCTGATCGGCGTGCACGCGCAGGACGGCACGGACGAGGAGATCCTGGAGCCCGTGAAGAAGAACAAAGCGAAGTATTCGATCGCCCGGACGGGGCAAAGTCCCATTCAGGTCGAGGGCATTCCCCACATGTTCATCTTCAATGGCAAGGGAGAGATGGTCTTCAATGGCCACTCGGGAGACGGTGAGGCGGAGAAGATCATCAAGAAGGAGCTGCGGGGATTAGGCGATGCGGGGGGAGGCTCCGCCGACAGCCCATTCGGTCCGAAGAAGTCAACCGCGACGGGGCTACTGGTGCCTGAGCGAACTTGGACGAGTGCGGACGGACGCACCATGGTTGCCGCGTTGGTTTCCGTCAAAGAGGGGAAGGCAACTTTCAAGCGCAAGAATGGCAAGTCGTTCGATCTCGACTTGAGCAAACTTTCCGATCCCGATCGCAAGATCATCGAGGAAGCAGAAAAGAAGGCGAGTGGAGCGGGCTCGGACGAGAAAGAGTGAACCCAAAAAGGGCTGAACCAAGGCTCAGTGTTTCGATTTTGGAATCACATCGGCGGCCATTACTCGCGCCCATGAGTCGGCGGCGAGAATGTCGCCGAGAGTGGGATGGGCCACGGGGGCATGGCGATCCATGGTTCGCTCCACCGTGCGCCAAATTCCGGGAAACGACAGGCGGCCTTCCACGAAGGCGGCGACGGCGACTTCGTTGGCCGCATTGAGGACGGCAGGCAGTGTGCCCGCGGTGGTGCCGGCATGGCGGGCGAGGTTGAGGGCGGGAAAGTCAACTGAGCGGGGTTCCTCAAACGTGAGCTGCCCGAGGGCGGCGAAGTCGACCGGGCGCAGGCGTCCCCGCGTGCGCGTCGGCCAAGTCACCGCATATTGGATCGGGAAGCACATGTCCGAGTGACTGAGCTGAGCGAGCACCGAACCGTCAACGAATTCGACCATGCTGTGGATGATGCTTTGCGGGTGGACAATGACGGCGATGCGATCTATCCCGATATCGAAGAGCCACCGGGCTTCGATCATCTCCAGCCCCTTGTTGAAAAGCGTGGCGGAATCGATGGTGATTTTCGGACCCATGCTCCACGTCGGATGCTTCAGCGCTTCGGCGACGGTGACCGAGGCCAGTCGGTCGGCCGGCAACGTGCGGAAGGGGCCGCCGCTGGCCGTGAGAAGCAGCCGGGCCACGCTGGCCTGATCACGTCCTTCGAGACACTGAAAAATCGCATTGTGTTCGCTGTCGACTGGTAGGAGGCGGACGTTGTGCTTGCGGGCCGCATCCATCACCGATTCGCCGGCCATCACCAGGATTTCCTTGCTGGCGACGGCCAGATCGGCCCCCGATTCGATGGCGGCGAGAGCGGGCCGCAGTCCCGCGGTGCCGACAATAGCGACCAGGACCAAGTCCGGCCGAGTCGCATGAATCAAGTCGACCAACCCCTGCGGCCCGCGGTGAAGGGTCGCGCCCGCGGGCAGCCGACTGGCCAGCGCGGCGGCGGCGGTCTCATCGGACAGAGCGATTTGCTTGACTCTGAATTCGGCCGCCTGTTGGGCCAGTTCGTCGCCCTTGCGGCTTGCCGCCAGCCCGACCACGTGCATCCAGTCCGGCAGGTCGCGGGCGACTTTGAGAGCGCTGGTGCCGATGGATCCCGTGGACCCCAGGATGACGACCCGGCGTGGCGCGGCCGGCGCTGACAGGATGGGCGTCATGGTTTCACGACCAGGTGGAAATACAGCCATGCGGCCGGCGCGGTGAAGAGCAGGCTGTCGATGAGATCGAGAGCGCCACCGATGCCAGGGAGGAAGTGGCCGGAGTCTTTAACTCCCAGGCAGCGCTTCACCACGGACTCGGCCAGATCGGCAATTACCGAAATAACGGTCAACACGAGGGCCAAGCCGGCGGCGTGCGGGTGGTCGATCATCGGGAGGCGGTCGCCAAATACCGCGGCCATGCCATGCGCCGCAGTGAAGGCTCCGAGAAAGGCGCCACCCAATCCTTCCCAAGTTTTGCCGGGGCTGATGTGGGGGATCATCTTGTGACGGCCAAACAGAACGCCGACCGCATATGCCCCCATGTCGCTGAACTTGGTCACCGCGATCACGAACACCAGGTAATACACGCCGGGCAACGAGCCGGCGCCATCCCAGTCGGGCACCAGGAGCAGGCGCCACGCGAAGCTGAACAAGAAGGCCACATAGACGAATCCCATGACCGCCGCCAAAACCCGCCACAAGGTTTCCCGGCCCTCCAACTCACGCCGCAACGTGCCGGCAAACAAGCCAAACAAGAGGAGTGGGATGGCCACCGCCTCCGGCAGCCCGGGCGCACTCCCCTGTCCCGAGCGACTCTGCCAGTAAACCAGCCCGGCATACCCCGCCGCCACCGCATACAGCCACACTCGCCACCAGCCTTCGAGCGTCGGGCCGAACATCCGGCGCCATTCGATCAGACCAAGCCCCCCAAGCCCCACAATGATCCCAAAAAAGAGCAGCGGATGACCAGTCCACACCGCCGCCACAATAATCGACCACAGCGCCAGCGTGCTGGTGAGCCGCCGTAGAAAAACGGAGGACTTGCTCAGGGCAACGGGCGGAACATCGGTCATCGGTACATCGGGAATCCGCCATCTACCATCGCCCCACGCCGCGCGGCAAGTAAGCAATGAGCCGCGGTCGGAGGGGGGCGGTCGGAGGTCGGCGGTCGGAGAGCGGAGGTCGGAGGTCCGTGAGCGGAAGGTTGGGAGTCGTATTCAGTGTTCGGTAATCAGCCCGAAACGGGCTGTGCCCCATGGAAGAGGGAGTAGCAGGCGTGGGGGGCAGGTCGGTGAGTGGAGCGGCCACTTCGAGGACGAGGACGATTCCAACCTTCCTGAACACATGGCTGAACTTGCTTTGAGTATCTGGCGCTGGGGACACGCCTCCTCAGCACGGTCCGCCCTAACACCCTGCTCCGGGGCATGTCCCATCGAATCACTCTTTGGCCTGCGGTCATGGCCATCTTCTTGGTGTCGGGCACTTTCCACCAGTGTCGCCTGGCTCTGGGCCGCCATCCTGAACCTGTGCAGCAGGCTGCGATATCTGC
>JBJXFS010000164.1:0-2862 GCA_046155625.1 Verrucomicrobiales bacterium
TCTTCACGCCGGGGTCGTTGGTGCCGGCGTGGGCCGCCTCGTCCCAGCCGCTGCCTGCGCTCTTCTTGTACCAGTCGTAGATGCGGCCGACAAAGGGTGAGATGAGCTTGATGCCGCCCTCGGCACAGGCGACCGCCTGGACCAGCGAAAAGAGCAGGGTCAGGTTGCAGTTGATCGATTCCTTTTGCAGCACTTTGGCGGCTTGAATGCCTTCCCAGGTCGACGCGATTTTGATCAGGATGCGCTCGCGGGACGTGCCTCCGGCCTCGTAATCGGCAATGAGCTTTCGGGCCTTGGCGATCGTGCCTTCGGTATCAAACGACAGGCGGGCATCGACCTCGGTCGAGACGCGACCCGGCACGATCTTGAGAATTTCCTGCCCAAAAAGGATGAGGATGCGGTCGAGCACGCTTTCCACCAAGCTCGCCCCGCTCAGCGGGCTGCTCCGGTGTTCGACGATCGCTTGGTCGACCAGCGGCCGGTACTCGGGCTTCTGCGATGCCTGCAGAATCAGCGACGGATTCGTCGTGGCATCCTGAGGCTTGAACTGCTTCATGGCTTCGAAGTCGCCGGTGTCGGCAACGACGGTCGTGAATTTCTTCAGCTGCTCGAGCTGGCTGAGGCCCGTAGCGGCGGGCGGCGTGGCGGTGGCGGTGCTCATGGCGGACATGGGATCGGAGTAAGGGGAGTCCAATGTGAACCGTCGTCGGGGAAACGCAACGGCGGCGGTCGGAGGGCGGCGGTCGGAGGGCGGCGGTCGGAGGGCGGGGGGAGGACCCTGGGATTTCGTCTTCCTTATTGTCGGGATTCCTCCAGTGTGGGTGCGGTTTTTTTGATTCGCATGCCTGTGGTTGCCAGTTACTGCGCGGATTTCCTCAAGTCCGACATGCAGCATATTTACCGCCAGCTCAGTGACTTGAGCCGGTGGCAGGCGCGTGTGATGACGCACCGCCGAGAAAACGAAACTCTATTTCCGTGGCCGGCGAAGCACTTGGGCATCCTGCCTCGGGCGCCCGGTCGCTGGGCGCGGCGCTTGTGGTACCGCACGGTGCGGGGCGGTCCCCGGGTGCCACCCACCTTCGGCGAGGTAAAGGCCTTTTTGTACCAGGTGCGGCGCTTTGAGGCGGAAGTTCTGCACATTTATTTCGGCCATCAGGCGGTACGCTGGCTCCCGGTCGTCCAAACCTGTCCGATTCCGGTGGTCGTCAGCTTTCACGGGGCTGACGTGGGGGTGGGGGTCACGCCGGCTGAGTTGGGTGCCGTCTTTCGGCGGGCGGCGCTGGTGCTGGCCCGGTCGGAGGCGCTTCTGGCCGACCTTGCGGCGCACGGCTGTCCTCGCGGAAAACTGCGATTGCAGCGGACGGGGATTCCCTTGGATTTTTGGTCACCGCCGGAAGTGGCGCGGGTTTTTTCGCCGCCGGACGGGGAGTGGCAGTGCGTCCAGGCGTGCCGGTTCGTGGAAAAAAAAGGTCTGTCCACCACCCTCAAGGCGTTCGCGGAAGTCGCTCGCGCCAGACCCCGGGCGCGATTGGTGCTCATCGGGGACGGGCCGATGCGTGATCCGCTGCAACGCTTGGCGGCGACCCTCGGCGTGGCCGAGCGCGTCCAGTTCGCCGGATTTCTGCCGCCGGAGGCATTGCGCTCGGTGCTGCACGCCGCGCACTTGTTCTTCCATCCGAGCGAAACGCTCGCCGATGGCAATCGCGAAGGCGTCCCCAACAGCCTGCTGGAAGCTATGGCCACCGGACTTCCCGTCGTGGCGACCCGCCACGGTGGCATCCCGGAGGCGGTCGCGGACGGCGCCCAGGGCCGGTTGGTCGACGAACGCGATGCGCCCGCCTTGGCGGCGGCGGCACTTTCGCTCTTGAGCGACCCGCTGCGAATGCGGGCCATGGGGGACGCCGCGCGCATTGCCGTCATGGAAAAATTTGAGCGACGAGCCCAAACCGCCGTGCTCGAAGCCTGCTATGACGAAGCCGCTCGCTCGAGCCAATCGAAGACCTGATCCTGCACTCGATAGACTGGGGTGAAATGCCCTTCCCCGGAGACGATCTCGAAAATCGTCGATTGGCGGCCGTCAACGCAGTCGAAGCCCCTACTGAGACTGAACAACTCCCATTGGAAACGGAAACAGCGGCGGAAGCGGAGGTGCCAATAGTGAAGGAAACGGTTGAAGATGTCGTGCCGACGCCCCTACCGCTCCCTGGCAAAGGCGGCGTCAAACACAAGGAATTGCCGAATCGAATCAAACTCGAAGCCGAAAGGCTTGGGTTCCGAGTCTTCGTTGAATCGCCCATCGGCACCGGACACGAATCCGTGGATGTCGTCCTCGTCCGGGATCAACACCTCATCGCCGTCGAAATCTCGGCCACCACTTCGGTCGACGCTGAACTCAACAACCTCCAGAAGTGCCTCCATGGTTCCTTCACCCACATCGCTCTCCTGAGCGAAAGCCCACAACACCAACACCGCCTCGCCGCCCTCGTCCCCGCCCTCCTCGTCTCCAAACCCGCGCCTCTGGTCCGCTGTGAGTCCCCTCAATCGTTCCTCGAATTCCTCAGCTCATTCGCCGCAGAATCGGAAGACCCCATCACACCTCGCGTCCGCGGCCTCAAAGTACGCCGGTCGTTCTCGAACCTCACCCCAGTCGACCACGCCCAACGCCTCGAAGCCGCCATAAAACAACTCGCCCAGGAAATGCCAAAGCCGCCTTAGATTATACACAGCCCTCGCTTCGTCACATTTACATCCTTGTGCAGGCATCAGGGTTTTCTTTTGTATTGGCATAATGAATTGAAGGCAAGCGAATAGCGACATTGTGCTGGACAATTTGCTTGTTTGAATCAGGCTGAGGCTGTGAAC